>CALAFU010000146.1 GCA_937891325.1 uncultured Candidatus Melainabacteria bacterium
TTAAATGTAATTATAACATTGAAGAATATAAAATGTTTATGCGTAAAACAAAATTATTTGATTTGTTAGAAAATCATATTGTAAGTAATTTGGTTGATTATGCAACAGGTGTAGAAACAGGCTTAGATTCAAATGCTCGTAAAAATCGTGGCGGACATTTAATGGAAAACTTAGTTGAAAGCTATATTCAAAAAGCAGGTTTTGTTAGAAATGAAAATTACTTTAAAGAAATGTATATTCACGAAATTGAAGAAAAATGGAGTGTAAATCTATCTGCAATTTCAAATCAAGGTAAAATGGAAAAACGTTTTGATTTTGTAATAAAGACTGATAATCAAATTTATTTAATTGAAACTAATTTCTATTCAAGCGGTGGTTCAAAATTAAACGAAACTGCTAGAAGTTATAAAACATTAGCACAAGAGGTTGCATCTATTGAGGGTGTTACTTTTGTATGGTTTACAGATGGTTGTGGCTGGAATAATGCTAAAAACAATTTAGAAGAAACTTTTGATGTTTTAGATACAATTTATAATATCCAAGATTTAGAAAATAGAGTAATAGAAAGACTAAAATAATGCAATATAAGAATTTAGAAGAACTAATTGAAGTTATAAGAACATTACGTTCAGAAAATGGTTGCCCTTGGGATAGAGAGCAAACTCACTCATCACTTAGACCTAATATGCTTGAAGAAGCGTATGAAGCAGTTGATGCAATTGATGAAAACGATTTACCTCATTTGAGAGAAGAATTAGGTGATGTTTTGTTGCAGGTTCTTTTACATTCTCAAATTGCAGATGAAGAAGGCGCTTTTAATATAGAAGATGTTGCAAAAGAATTGAAGGATAAATTGATTCATAGACACCCACATGTTTTTGGTAATACAAAGGTTAAAAACGCAGACGACGTTGTGGTTAATTGGGATAAATTGAAACAAGAAGAGAAGAAGGAACGTACTTCTCAAATGGACGGAATTTCTAAATCTCAATCAGCTTTAATGACTGCTCAAAAGATTTCTAAACGTGCAGTTAAAGTTGGTTTTGAATGGGATAAAGTCGAAACTTTATGGGATTGCGTAAATTCTGAACTAAATGAATTTAAAGAAGCTGTTGCAGAAGGTGATAAAGCTCACATGGAAGATGAAATGGGTGATATTCTTTTTGCAGTGGTAAACTTGGCTCGTTGGCATAAGTTAGATGCCGAACAATGCTTAATTTCAGCGAATAAAAAGTTTGAAAAACGTTTCAGAAAAATGGAAGAATTGGCAACAAAACCTTTGACAGAATACTCATTTGAAGAATTTGACCAACTTTGGCGCAAGGCAAAAAAAGAAACTTTGTAATAAATTCAGCATGACAAAATGTTAAGCATTCCGTTATACCGTGCAAACGAAGTGCGTTGCTGTATCTTTTAACCTTCCAATAACAAACAAATTTTCTCTTTCACTTGAAAAAATTTAAAAATATGTTATACTTAAAAACAAAATAAGGAGAAATAGTATGGTTAAAAGTATTGAAAATAAACCATCTTGCCTTTCGGGGGGGGGTAAACACTAGTAGTAGCGCGACTTTTGGACTTTGTAACTTGAAGTCTAATTTGATGTTTTTGTTGCGCAGAATAACAAAATATTGTCATGTGATGACAAATAAACCTTTATGTCACCCTGAATTTATTTCAGGGTCTCATAAACAAGAGATTCTGAAACA
>CALAFU010000147.1 GCA_937891325.1 uncultured Candidatus Melainabacteria bacterium
GTTCGGTTAAGCAATCTGAATTCAGAATGATTTTCAATTACGTTCACACCCATAAAACGCATTAGTTTATAAAATACAGAAGCAGTATGCTTTTTCATAAATGTATCAGTTTTACGTTCGTTATGCACTCCAAAAACCGCTTCATAGCCTTCATTCATTTTATCAACAAAGGTCTCTATTTTTTCAATATCATCTTGTAAATCAACATCTAAAGTGATTACAGCATCGACATTTTCAGCTTTTGCTTGCATTATTCCTGCATAAATAGCGTTTTGTTGCCCAGCATTCACCGCCAAGCGCAAACCTTTAATATGTCCGTTAGAGTTATGAAGTTCTGATATTTTATCCCAAGTGCCATCATCAGAGCCGTCATCAACAAACAAAATTCTACTCTCAGCAGAAAGTTTATCGTTTTCAATAAGTCTATTTAAGACCTCGTCAAGTCTTTTAGCTGACTCAACGATTAATTCATCTTCATTATAAGCAGGTAAAATTAACCAAACTTTACTATTCATGTCTACTCCGTATCTCTTGTGATATAGTTAGTATATGAAAAAACACAGTCTAATTGCAATAGCTTTATCGCTATTTGTCATATTTATATACGCACTTCCATATTTAATTTTGAAACATAACGTCATAATTTCAGTATGGGATAATTTTGACAGCTACTTTGTTTGGTACAAAATAATTGCTGACCACGGATATTGGCTACCACTAGACTATGTTATCCCTAACTTTTACGAGGGTATTCCGAGAAGTTGTTTCCACTCTGAATTAATTTTCCAAGTAGCAATTTTCAGCTTGTTATCACCTTTAAAGGCTTACATTACAGTTGATTTATTATCAAGAGTAATAGGATTTTTCGGAATGTATCTTTTATTAAAAGATTATTTCTTAAAGGGTCGCAACGAGTACTTTTTATGCGCTTGTTCGTTATGTTTTGCCTTCATACCAAACTATTTAACGCTAACATTTTTAACTCTTTTAGGTCAACCGCTACTTTTATGGGCATTTTTAAACATAAGAAAGCATGATTACAAGTTTTACAATTGGGTTATATTATGTTTAATGCCATTTTGCGTAAATTTCGAGCTTATAACTCCGTTCTTTTTGACTTGCATAAGCATTTTGTGGGTATACGACTTTATTAAAATAAAGAAACCTAACTACGTATTTTTAGGTGCAATTGCTTTATACAGCGTGCTTTCAGTAATTACAATTTACAGATTTTTATATTTAACTTTATTTTCTGATTTTGTACCTCATCGTCAAGATTGGTCTTTATATGAAATGAATTCACACTTAATCAAGGGCTTTTTCGGCTCAATCTTTGCCGGAATTACAAAGCACATCTTACGTGACGGAGAGGGTTGCACATCAACAGTAACAATGCTTTTTGCTTTGCCTGTTGCAACTTTTTCAACAATTTACGCAATTTATAAAAAGTACAACGTAAAACCAATTCTAGCTTGTTGGGGCTTATTATTAGTATTTTCAACCATTTACGGGATTTGCTTTTTCTATGAACCAGCATTGCATTTTACAGACAACCACGACATAATTAAAACCTTCCAATTCAACCGTTTTTACTTTTTAGTTCCGCTTGTATGGTACGTTTTATTTGCGTTTTCACTTGATGTAATCAGAGCAAATTTTGTAAAATTCGGCAAGTTTGTAGTTGCCATTGTCATTTTCTTACAAATGGCACTGTTATTGAGATTTAACATCTACTTTAGCAACTCAATATGGTTTATGAATGGACTTAGAAACAACAACCCGACTTACAAAGAGTATTTTGCGCAAAATCAATTTAACGAAATAAGAGACTTTATCGGCAAGCCTCAAGACAGTTACAAAGTTGCAACCGTCGGTTTACCGTTTAACATTGCTGCATTTAATGGATTTTACACTCTTACAGGATATTTTAATGTTTATCCATTAGAATACAAGCACAAGTTTGAAAATATTTCAGAACGCGCCTTAGCAGAGTTTCCAAACCTTAAATCGACAACAAAATATTGGGGACATCAGTTAGTTTTATTACCTAGCGAAAAGTTGTTTGATGTAAACGGTTTAAAAGCCTTAGGTTGTCAATATATCTTCTCTTCAGAGCCTATCAGACAGACTGCTAACTCACAACTAAAACTATTGCGTATTTTTGACAATCCATCATCGGTATACACAGTCTACGTCTATCTTCTAAAGTAGTATAAAGATAACGTTACATTATATCGACAGAGAAAATTCTTTTTTTTATAATGTTGGTGTAAACACATGGTATACATTTTAATTTGGAAGGAATAAAACAATGGACATATTTTCAGTATTTACGCTTCTAGGTGGACTAGCGTTCTTTTTATATGGTATGAGCGTAATGTCAAACGGCTTGGAGAAAGTCGCAGGCGGTAAGTTAGAAAAGATGTTAAAACTTATGACATCTAACCCAATGAAATCACTAGCTTTAGGTGCTGGGATTACAATTGCAATCCAATCATCATCAGCCCTAACAGTAATGCTTGTTGGTTTGGTTAACTCAGGAATTATGGATTTGAGCCAAACAATCGGCGTAATCATGGGTTCTAACGTTGGTACAACACTTACAGCGTGGATTTTATCACTTTCTGGTATCGAAAGCTCTAACTTCTATTTAAGACTTTTAAAACCTGAATCATTCTCACCACTTGTTGCTTTAGTTGGTATCTTGTTAATGATGATTTCAAAAAGCGACAAACGTAAGAGTGTCGGCGGAATTATGATTGGTTTTGCAATTCTTATGTACGGTATGGAATTGATGTCAGGTTCTATGAAACCGTTAGCAGATATGCCAGAATTCACTCACGTATTAACAGCATTTTCTAACCCAATCTTGGGCGTTATAATCGGTACAGTTTTCACAGGTATCATTCAAAGTTCAGCCGCTTCTGTTGGTATTTTACAAGCCTTATCAATGACAGGTGGCGTAACCTTCGGTATGGCAATCCCAATTATCATGGGTCAAAACATCGGTACTTGTGCAACTGCATTGCTTTCTAGTATCGGCGTTGGTACTAACGCAAAACGTGTAACTGCGGTTCACATTTCATTTAACTTAATCGGTACAATCGTGTTCTTAACTATCTTCTATGTTGGAAACATGATTGTTCACTTTGAATTTTTAACAGATAAGATTAACCCTGTTGGAATCGCGTTATGTCACACATTATTCAACATTGCAACTACTGTAATGTTATTACCATTCACAAAACAATTAGAAAAAATT
>CALAFU010000148.1 GCA_937891325.1 uncultured Candidatus Melainabacteria bacterium
ACCTCAATTCCGGTTTGCTTAAAGATTTCTTTTGCAAATTCGTACCAAGAAGTTTCACCACTTCCGCAAATGTGATATGTGCCATATTCTGGCATTTCTTCTAACAAATCTATAATTCCTTCAGCAAGTGAAACTGTCCAAGTTGGACAACCTATTTGATCATTTACAACCTTCAATTCTTTACCTTGTTTTGCACAATTAATCATTGTTTCAACAAAGTTTTTGCCATGATGACCGTATAACCAACTTGTTCTAACTACATAATGTTTTTTACAATAAGTTCTAACAGCCTCTTCAGCTTGCCATTTTGTCAAACCATAATTACTTAAAGGGTTTGCAGCATCTAGTGGCATATATTTTGATTTTTTATTACCGTCAAAAACATAATCTGTTGAAATTACAACCATTGTAATATCAAGTTTTCCACAGGCGATTGCAAGGTTTTCTGTACCTGTAACGTTAATTTTTTCTGCTGTTTCTAAGTCCTCTTCTGCTTTATCTACATTAGTATAAGCTGCACAGTGAATTACAACATCGGGCATTGTTTCTTTTAACACTTTATTAACCTGAATTTCATTTGTAATATCTAATGTATCAACATCAGTTTCTATAACTTCATCAACAAAGTCTGCATCTTCTAGCATTGGACATAAATCTTGTCCTAACATACCATTTGCACCTGTTACTAATATTTTCATTCTATAACCCTCTTATGCCTTTATTTTTAAAGATTTTTCAATAAATTCAATACGTTCTAAGTCTTCTGGAAACAAGTGATTTTTTCGTTTCAAGAAATTTAATTCAAATGCTAATGCTTTTTCTATTGCATTTTCATTTAATGATGCAATATCAAAAATAACTTTTCTTGTTTCAAAATGTGTTAAATGTGGAAGTTTTTCCATAAATACAACAGATTCAGCGTTAATTTTTCCGCCTAAAACAAATTGTTTTTTCGTTGTTGCACAAACTTCATCTAACTTGTTGCAGTAGTCTAAAATAACGTCAGAATTTGCGTATTCTACACCCAATGATTTTTTCAAATCACTTCTTCCTAGAACAAAACCTGTAATTTTATTTGATTTTTCAACAATTTCTTCAATATGTTCAAATGCAGATTTTGTTTCAATATTCAAATATAAATTTGGATAACCTTTACCGAAAACTTGTTTCACTGAAGCTAAAAACTTTTCCACGCCATAAGCAGATTCTACCATAGGTGCTACTATTGAATTTGCGTAAAGTTCCTTACATATATGCAAATCTTGAATTGAAGACAACCCACCAAGTTTTACGCATAAATTCATATCTACACGATGTACAAGTTCAGAAAGTTCAAACGCACTTTTCCAATCAGTGTATTCACTTTCAAATTCCAACTTTATCCCTGTTGCACCACAAGATTTTAAATCCAATAGTTCTTTTAACATCAATTATCCCTTTAATAAACGCTATCAACTAAATTTCTAGCAATTTTTAACGCCTCGCCAAAAGACATTTTACCACATAAATAGTCTTTTACAATATATCTTGCGTAAGAACCGATTGCGACACCTGTAAACTCAACACCACATTGTGTTGCAAGTTGCGAAGTTTTAGAATTTGTTCCACCCGAAAGTAAAGTAAATACGGGCAAATTTTCTTTTTGTAACAACTCTGCTGTTGCAACAGCTTGTAAAGTTGTTCTATAATCGTCTTTTCCGCCACTCATTGGCGCACCATCAGCTTGAATTATTGTTGTGTAAGGCTCACGTATTGCCAACATTCTGTTTAAACGTTTTACCAAAGCCTCATTTGAAAGTTTCGCCCTATCTACACAAATGCTTAAAACTCCATTGTATAAAGAATTCAAAAGTTGCCATTTTTCATCAACTTCATTTTCATCATCTGTAATTGCGTGAAATTCAAGACAATCAACACCCTCTTCAATAATTTCAGGCAAAACCGTTGCCAAATCAGTTGGATAACTTTTCATTTCAATCGCATCAGCGATACAAACGCGTTGACATTTTGAACAACCAATACATTTAGCTTCATCGACAACACATTTTGAAGAAATTGCACTTTGTGGACAAACACTAAAACATTTCAAACAGCCTTTGCATTTTTCTAAATCAATATTTGCTTTGTTTAAATGAGGATCACCTTTTATACCCACTGAAACACAAATAAACCTATTTTCGGAAATTCCAGCCTTTTTCAAACCTCTTTTAGCAGCTTTTAAAACCTCTAAATTAGCTGAGACATCAAAAATATTACAACCGGCTTTTGAATACAACTCTACAAGTTTTTCAACTTCTTCTTCATTCTCATTTCCTGCGCCACAAACAAGTTTGAACACTTTATTATTTTTTAAATATTCAAGCAACTTACTATTCATTTCCAATTTTCTTTTTGTCTGTGACAATATTACCTTTTTCATCTAAATATTGAATATTTCCATTAGATACAACTTTTACAAGTTTGTCATTTTCAAAATATACAACTTGAGTGTAAATTGGCGGAATTACAAGTGAAGAATTTTGAGAATAGAAAATCAAGCCATATCTATCTTCCAATTTTATTTTAAAGATATATGTACCCTTTGTTAAAGCCTCGCCTACATTTAGTAAGTCAACACCGTCATATTTTGGTTCTGAAACCACATCACCACTAGCAAGACTGATAATTCCGAATTTGTTGCCATTAAAGGTTTTCAAATAGCCGTCAGTCATTACAATATTG
>CALAFU010000149.1 GCA_937891325.1 uncultured Candidatus Melainabacteria bacterium
AAAACTTAACACAAAAGAATATTAGCCCGTCTCTATTGACGTTCTAAGGTGTGTTTGTTCTTTTATTGACTATAAGGCTTTAAGAATTTAGGCTTTAAGTCATTTATAATCAAATTGATATTTCAATTATAAATAGACTTATCGTCTTATTGACTTAAATGCTTAGTGTCTTTCTTTATCTAAGTATTTTTTATACCAAAAATTGCCTATTTAATATTGGTGTGGGTTTTAGGATAGAAAAGCCCCGCAAAAACTTTGTTTTTGCGGAGCTTAAAAGTTTTATTAACTATGTTCCATAGTATTCAATTGCATCTAAATCATCTTTCCAATTCATCGCGTCTCGAATTTTTGCGATTGTTTCTGGGAAGTGTTGTTGCAAGTATTGTGCTCTTTGTCCTAAGCAACTAACTTTTGAGTCTGTAAAAGTATTTGTAACAGCATTAGTTTCTGCTACAACTTCTGCCAATCCCCCAAGTTCGCCTTGATAGTGACCTTTTGCTTGAGTGAAGTATGAAATGTGTTCACGTTCTTCGTCTGAGTGGTATTTGTTGAAGGTTTCGCGTTCTTTAAAGAAAGTTTTTTGAATATCTTCATCATTAGTAAACATTCTGCCTTCACCAACAAGTTTGTTCATAAATCCTTTTTGGTTTTGAGCATCTTTTGCGTGTCCTAATTCGTGTAAGAATACGAACAAATCGTCACCCATATTAATATTTTTTGTTACAGGGTTGAAGTATGAATCTAAAACATTTTTTTTGCCTGTTAATTTTTTGATACTGTCAACAGTTTCAAATAATTCTTCACCCGGAACTTTTTTCAACAAATTAATTAATTCTTTTCTATCACCTTTGCAAGTCTTTTTAAAATCAATAGAAGTTTCTTTGTCGTGGTGAATATCTTTTACAGTAAGTTTTTTATCGTCAGTTGTTATTTCATATTTATAACCATTTTTTGCAGAGATGAAGTGATTTTCATTAACTACTTCAAAACTTTGAGAATTAGACATTAAAATTTTGCCGTCTTTGTTTGTAATTTTGTAATCCACAATACGGTTGCCTTGAGGGTCGTCTTCGTACAAGAACTGAGTTCTTGTGCCGTTTTCAGACTTCATATCTTTTTTGATTGTTTGTATACCTGTTTTTTTATCAACAGTTGCTTTAGAAATTTGTTTTGTTTTTCCGTTTGCATAAGTGTACTTAACATCAAATACACCTTTGATTTCAGACGGAGTTGTAACTTCTTTTCTTAGAGGTTTTCCGTTTTTATCATTTTTGACAACGGTTTGTTTAACTAAAACAAATTCGTCTTCATTTCTATCGTAATAGCTTTTATTTGTTGTTACAGTGTTATTTCTAAGGTCTTTTGTTGTTGATGTCATTGTAAATTCATCTTCACCGTTTACCTCGTCAAAACCTGTGTCACGGCTTGATTTTTCAATGATATCACCTGTTTTTGCATCAAATTTGTAAGAATAACCTAGAGGGTGGTTTTTATTTACAGCTTCATCTAGTTTATTCATATCTTTTTTTAATACTTGCAAAGAGAATTCTTTTTTAGGTTCAAACTTGTTTTGTTCAAAATGGTCTGGTTTTTGATTTGGCATTTTTGCAATCGCATCATTAACTTTGTCGTAAAATTTGTCGTCTTTTGTATCACGACGCATTGCATGAACGCTTTTCATATCGTCCATATTGAAGTTTGTATTATCCTTGAAGGTTTTGATTGTATCAACATCAATACAATCAACGGACATTGCTAATTTAAAATCTGTAACTTCAGCTTCAGAAAATCTTTTGTTACCGTCTGCATCTTTCATGCTTGCAACTTCATTTGCTGCAATATCTATTGGGCTTAATTTTTTCTTAGAAAATGAAAAAGTGTCCTTAATTGGCTCATTCAAATTCGCCAAAGGCTTGTTTTTGTTTTCTTTTTGCGGATTGAAACTTGGAAGACTAAAGTTGATTTTTCCGATGCCCATGAAAACTCCTTCATCTATAATATTTTTATAAACGGTTTTTATAAATTTTTATTGCCTAATTTTTACAAAACTTATTTTATTTGTCCTTTTAATTCGTTTCTAACTTCGGCAAGAGGGCTTTTGTTTGGTTGAACTAAATTAGACCAATATTTTTTTGCATAAACGAATGGAAATTTTGGAATCCAACCTAGTTTTACAAATATAGAAACAGTTTCAGCCCCTTGAGAAAGCATCAAGTCATCAATTGTTTGTTCATAAGCTGGTGAAATTGATGCAAAGACTTTTAGTAAATAATCTGTTGCTGTAACTACGGTGTAACCTGTTCCGATACCTGTATTTATGAACACTTGAGTCATTTTGAAATCTTGGTTATCCATATTAAATTGAACTGAATCGTCCTGCAATTTTAAGGTTTCGTTTGAGGCTATGCTTTCCATTTCGTACCAATTACCCTTGTATTGAATACGTAAAGTTTTTGGATTTGGCATATAAATAAAGTCAAAATCATTGTCTAAAACTAAATCACCTTTATTGTTATAAATGCCGTATTTATAGTTTTTACAAGTCAAAAATCTTCCGCCAAAAAGTGGGTCAATTGAAGTGAATTCAGGTGGAATAATTGCCTCACCTTTGTCGTTATATAGACCGTAATCCTTTTCGTTGCCTAGCTTTGCAAATCGTCCAAAAATTCTTTCAACGTGAGAATATTTAGGTTTGACTAAATAATTACCGTTGCAATCAATCATGCCGAATTTGTTTTTTTCTTGGACAATCCAAGCGTTTTCACCTAGTCTGATAAGTTTTTTATATTTTGCGTAAACGACAACTTTGTCTGATTTATCCTTTAAGCCGTATTTGTTATTAAGGCTATAAACGGTTAAATCGCTTACCTTATAAGTATTTTCAGCCGATAGAGTAATTGACTGAGTGCAAATTAATATTAAAAATATAACTAATATTCTTTTCATATTAGTATAATATCATAAAATATGTTATAATTTGAACACTATGAACAAGCTATCTTTAAATGCCAAAGTAGGTATATTTTCTGGATTAGTTGCAATCGTTGTCGTTGCAGTGCTAATCTTTACGTATATTGTTGCAATTCCAGCCTTAGTTTCTGATGAAAGATTTTTGAATTATCTTTCAGAAGCGGTAAAAGAACAGGTTGGGGCGGATTTAGTCGTTGAAAAACCTGTATTGAAAACTAGATTTTCACCGGTAATTAGTTTTAAAACTGATAAAATTTCTTTGATTAAAAACGGTAAAACTCTTTTAGATGTTGAAAATTTTGATACAGAATTTTCTTTAGCCAAAATTTTTCAAAAGAAAATTGTACTTAAAAAATTAGGTTCTGATGAAATTTATGCTGATATAAATGCACTTCAAACGCTTACTATGAAAGAGCAAGAGAAGGAGCAAAAACCTTCTGAATTTAAGGTTGATTGGTTGAGTTCTTTGCTTTATGTCAAAAAATGTATGATTTTGTATAAAGCTAACGATAAAGTCTCTATTAAGTTATTAGCAAAAGATTTAGAAATTACCTCAGAACGTGAGCCAAAACATATTCATTTTGGTATTTTTGTTGAAATTAACAACCAAAATGATAAATTGCGCTTAGGTTTCAAGGATTTTGATAAAGTTTATATTAAAGATAAAAAATTAATTGTAGATAATTTTGAATTTATCGTAAATCGCTCAAGAGTATACATTGACTCAGTCGCAGACGAAAAGAAATTTGATTTTAGAATTCATTCAAATAATTACGACATAAAAAGTATAGAACAATTCTTGAATTCAAATCTTTTAATTCCAAATGGTAGCGAGGTTTTGGCTTGCTTTAAAGATTTGAAGGGTAACATCAAATTTGACTTTAAACTTACAAATAAAGGTATGGATGGTCAAGTTGACGTTAACAGAATCGATTTCAAACTTATTCCATTGGCAAATATGCCTGTTTCGGTTACAAACGGTAAATTGACAATGGACTCTAAAAACATTGATATTCAAGGCTTTAAAGGATATTATGACAACCGTATTGCAAATGTAATTGAAATGTCGGGTAAAGTTAAAGACTATACTAAAAAAGTTGATACAATGCTTGCTATTACAGGCGATGCGACAAATAATTTTGCAAATTATGTTTCAAAACTTGCTAACTGCAATATAACCTTAAAAGGTAAAACACCATTTGCATTGAGAGTCTTGTATGATGTTTCTGGCAAGGTTGAAGTTGCCGGTGGCGCAAAAGTTCCAGCTGGTTCAGATATTTTAATTGAAAATATGTCGATAAGCCCTAACAAATTTGATAGAGCGTTAGGTATAAACCTTATTCTAAAGGGTAATGACGTTGAAATTGAACATTTGAACTATTACATTGCCGATAGTATTGCAAAAGACATTGCACCAACAAAACCTATGATTACCTTAAAGGGTAAATTGAACGCTATGTCAGGCGCAATAAAGGAATTGGAATTTGATATTCCAGAGCCTTTGCCAAGTGAATTCTTTAACGTTATTGCAAGCCAAAGATTGTTTAAAAATGGTACAATTAGCGGTAATTTGAAATATTTAGGTGGTAAAAAACCTTACCTAGACGGCAATATGGCTATGAAGGGTGTGAGAATTGTCGGTCAAAAATTCTCTATCAAAAATGGTGCGCTTACAACTAACAAAAATACTGTTCATTTGACTGCTAACGGACGTTTCCGCCGTACAAATTATACCTTTGACGGTGATATCAAAAATGAAATTTTATTTCCTATTATCATTAAAAATATCAATTTAAACATTGAAGATTTAGATGTAGAAAGGGTTATCCAAAGTTTTGCGCCGAGAGATCCTAATAGAAAAATAGACCCAAAACGTTTAGCAGAAATTAGAAAAAATGCAGTGAAGAGTAATGTCTCAACAAAATATTTTGAAGTAGATGAAAAAACTACAACAAAAACTGACTCTGAAAATGATGAACCAATTGTGTTCCAACCTAATTTGGTTGCAATCGAAAAATGTCAATTTAACGTTAAAAAAGGTGAATACAAGGATATCAAATTTGGAAATCTTCACGCAAATTTAACTCTTACAAAAGCAGGTATTTTAGAAATTAAATCTAACAAGTTTGATTTTGCTGAAGGTATTTCAACATTAAAAGTTTATTGCGATTTGGCAAAAGAAAAATATAGCATAAGACTTGGTGCAAAAGACGTTGAGTCTAATTTGATTGCATCGACTATGTTGAATTTACCAAACGAAATTTCTGGTAAATCAAAGGCATTGTTGGAATTCTATACAGACCATAACGCAAAATTAAATGGTTCAATCAGATTTGCAATCAATGACGGTTCAATTACAAAACTAGGGCTTGTTCAATACGTTTTGAATATGGCAGCTTTGTTTAGAAATCCAATCGTAATGATTAGCCCGTCTACAATAGTTGATCTTGTAAATATTCCAGAAGGTTCGTTCAAGTTGATTAACGGTGAAATGAAAATTCGTAACAACGTAATTGAACGTATGATGATTAAATCGTCTTCACCTCAATTAAGTTCATTTATTGTTGGTCACATCGATCTTGAAACTTTTGATTCATCTTTGAGAATTTATACAAAATTTAGTAATAAACATAAAGGTTTTGCAGGTTTCTTAAGAGGTTTATCTCTTAACGCATTGGCTAAAAAAGCATCATCATTCACTTCTCCACCAGAAGAAGTTAGCTATTATGCTTCAGAACTTTCGCAATTACCAAAACTTGAAACAGGCGAAGAAAACGCTCAAGTCTTCTTAACAACTGTTGACGGTGATGTTCAAACTACAAATTTCTTGTCCTCACTTAAAAAAGTTAAGTAGTAATTGTAAATTCATGTAACTATTTTTCAACATGATGAAATTTAGTATCGAAAAAACACTTTATATATATAAGTAAAGGTTTCGGGTACGCACATGGATATGCAAGTAAACAATCTTACGTCTGTTAATAAAATTGGCACACAAAAAACACAAACTAGAAAGTTTTTGCCTGCGCAAAAACCAGATACGTTTGAAAAATCTGCCAATAAGTTTAACCTTGATGATGCAATGACTGAATTAAGCAATTTGAAAGGCATTACAGGTAAACCTAAATTTAACGACGAAAAATTAGAATTTATTAAGGGCGAATTGTCAAAAACTCCTGAAAAATGGCAACCGTTCAGAACTTTGGTGCAAAATCCTAAAGTAATTAGCTCAATTGCTTGTGATTTCTTGAAAAAGAACACAGATGACTTAAAAAATATTGCAGAAATTTCTCAAATAAAAGAGAATGACACCCCTAAATTTAGTCCATTAGAATTGAAAAATATTTCTAATTCACTTGAAGGCAAGCAGCTAGAAAAGTTTAAATCTCTTTCTGGTGCAAGTTTAGGCATTGATAATTTAATCAAATTGGCTCAAAATGACAAACTTAAAAACACAGAAAAAGCAGTTGCTAAAGTTAACGAAATGAAGGCAATTTGTCCGTCTAATATTCTTGACTTGAGACTTGATACTGATGAATACGACAATGATGCTTTTGCAGTTACTGCAACGCTTATGAATGGTAAAAAAGTTGAACTTTTAGATAAAGATTTGAACAGAACTGCAATTGACGAAACCAAAAATATTACTCGAAACGGTAAACAATACCAAATTAAAAAGAGTGTTGATTACAGAAATAATACAACTTCTAAGGTAACTTTAGAAATGAATAAAAAGTTGCCTCAACCTGTTTTGGTTAATGAAATTCGTGTTGTAAAAGACAAAAACGGTAAAAAGGTTCGCACAGAATACGCAACTCAATCAGATGTTGCAGGCGTTTTAAATATCAAACACGTTATGCCGGACGGCACAGAAAAAGTTCTTTCTTCAGGTTCTGTTGACCCTAAAACCGGAATTACAACTGTTAAGAAGGATATGACTTCTCTTGACGGTACTAGAACTGAATATTTATATGAAGATGACCCTCAAGGCAACAGAATTTCTGATTACAAAATTACTGATAAAAACGGCAAAGTGTTGTTAAATAACTCTTTGAGCTTTGAAGTCGTTAATGATAAAAAATTTATTTCTTCTAAAAATGACCAAAAATACGAAATTACGGTTGAAGACAAAGCCATAAACGTTAAAGATATGAAGGACGGCAAAACTTCGACTATCAATTTTGAAAATTATATCAACGGCAACCAAGAAAAAATTCTTACGGTAATGAAGAAAATGCCAGGGGAAGAACTTATTTCTTTAAGTAAAAATGCAAAACAACTTGAAGGTATTGATGACATTCTTCATTCAACTTACGGTGCAGTAAATAAACGTATCAAAACAGGCGACAACTTGTTTGTAATGCTTCACGAACTTGGACACGCTAAAGATTACGGTGAAGTTGATGTTAAAGAAAAAGAAACTCTTACAAAATCAATTTTTAATAACAAAAACATAAACGAAATTTTTGAAAAAGAAAAAGCTCAGTTTAATAAAGCATTCCCAAGCGCACAACGTGACCACATCAACTACTTTATCAAAACTTCTGATGTTGGTGACGGAATTCAAGAGGCAATCGCGGAATCAAATGCATTATTGGGTACATACAATAACGACGATTTGTTCTCAATTCGTTCGCAATACTTGCAACAATACTTCCCAAGAACAATCGCTCAATTGTCTCATGAATTAAACAAATAATTTGTCATATTCACGTTTGATTTCTTGAATGTCTTGCCACATAAGCCATTTAGGAGAACCTTTTTCGCGACTGTCGTTTCTTAACAAGTACGACGGGTGAAAAATTGGCATCATTTTAGAGCCATAAGGTCCGTCAAACCATTTGCCACGCGCACGAGTAATTCCTCGTTCGTTTGGAAGCATTGTGTTTAGGGCAATATTCCCACAAACAAGTATAATTTTAGGTTTTAAAATATCTAACTGTGCCTGTAAATACTCTCTGCAAGCCTCTTTTTCTTCAGGTAACGGATTTCTATTTTCAGGCGGACGACATTTTATTGTATTGCAAATATAAACATCTTTTTGACGAGATAACCCAACAGAGGCAAAGATTTTGTCTAATAATTGTCCAGCTTTTCCAACAAATGGCAAACCTTTTTGATCTTCCCAATATCCAGGGGCTTCGCCGATTAAAACAAGGTTTGAATTTGGTACACCGTCAGAAAATACGGTGTTTGTTCTGCTCTTTGCAAGCGGACATTTCTGACAGTTTTTGCATTTTTCTCTGATTTGTTCAAGTTCTTCGTACATATAAAAATTATAGTATAAAATTTTGATTTCGTATTATAATATAGTTAAAAAATGTACTAAGGAGGCAAAAATGTATCAATTATTTGTAGAAACAGAAACTTCATTTGCACCAGATTTGGCAGGTGAATTCAAAGAATTGGACGAAGCAAGAGCTGCAGCAAAACAAGCTCAAGCAGAAAACCCAGATATAATGTATGAAATTAAAGAAACAGACGGACACGTAAATAACTATGGCGAACTAATCGCAACAGTAGTAGAACGTGGTTAATTTCTACATTTAAAATAAATAACGCAGGCGGGGTTGCAAAGCAACCCCGCCTTTGTTTTGTTTATTTAATCTTCAAAAAAATGAAATCCTTTTGGTAATTTTTTCTCAACTAATTTGATTAATTCTGATAATGGTATATTGTATGCTTCCGCTAATTTCCACAGTGTAACAACCTTAACTTCAATCAATCCATTTTCAACACGACTTGTATTGCCTACATCAAGTCCATATTCATGTGCAACATTATTTATTGACCTGTTAGGAACTTTTTCTCTTAATTCCTTCAATACAGAACCAATTATTTTTGACAAATAAATTGTTTTTTCGTTTTTCTGTTGCATTTATACATTATATGTGTCATAATAAATCCATGTAATGTATAAATACATTAGGAGCTAAAAAATGAATCTTTTTGATAAATTGTACAATTTGGTGATACGACTTTTATCCTCTTTAATTTTTAGTAAAAGGGGTAGAAGAGTTTTTAGGAAAGCTCTCTTAATTGATAAAAATAATAATGATAATTACTATGAAGATTGTCATCAAAGGTATCATTTAGGAAAATATTCATATTTAGGCGCAGGAGTAGTTATTTATAATCCCAAAGAAACAACTATTGGAAAATATTGTTCAATTGCTAATTATGTCGCTATTGGTGCATTTAAACATCCGACAAAAACATTAACTATGCATCCTTTTGTATATCAAAAGGAGCATCCTTCTATCAGTGATGATATTCGACTTGATAATCCACTAACTTATCTTGAAGATATTGGACGGAAAAAAGTTACAATAGGAAATGATGTTTGGATTGGAGTGTTTGCAACAATTTTACCAAATATAACTATTGGAGATGGTGCGGTTATCGGTTCAAATGCAGTAGTAACAAAAGATATTCCACCCTATGCGATTGTAGTTGGCGCACCTGCAAAGATTATAAAGTATCGTTTTGATGAAGAAACTGTTAAGCAATTATTAGAACTAAAATGGTGGAATTATTCAGAAAAATTTGTTAAAACTTTGCCATTTGAGGATATAAATGCTTGCATAAAACTTTTAAAAGAAAATGTTAATTTGCGACAAGTTAATTAAAATAGTATGGCGGATTTGCAACGCAAATCCGCCATACTATTTTTTTCAAATTTATAAATTATACCAATTTTATTCCACAAAGTTGTAAAACTACGCCTGCGATTGCGGCGAAAAAGAAGTAATATAAGGGGTTTTTCTTAAATTTGAAGGATAATGCAAATAAGCAGATAAACAAAATTAGTGCCGGCATGCTTGTTACGTTATCCTTAAAAAATCCTGCGCCAACTGCTGCCAAAAGACCACAACCGGCAGGTTTTAGTGAGTATAAAACCGCCTTAACCCAAAAATTATCTTTGAAGGTTTTTAAAACTTTTGAAATTGCAACAACAAACAAGAATGATGGAAAAATTAAAGCCAAAGTTGCGACGATACCACCAATTATTCCATAAGTTTGGAAACCTGCAAAAGTCGCCATATTTGCGCCTACAGGACCTGGAGTAATCATGGAAATTGCAATCATATTGGTTAATTGTTCTGTTGAATACCAACCATAAGTGTGTACAAGTTGATATAAAAACGGCATTGTTGCATATCCGCCACCAACAGAGAAAACGCCAATCTTAAAAAATTCTATTATAAGGTGTACTAATGTCATCATTTTTCACACCTCTTTAAGATTAATTTGTATGTAACGCCGATTATAACTGAACCTATAATTGCTAATACAGGTGAAAATTTAAAGAAGAAGGATGCTGAAAAACAGCCTAAAAAGATTATCCAAGACATTACGTCAGTCAAACTGTTCTTCCACATTTCTTTGATTGTAAGGTATACGAGGATGATTACGGCAACACCCACACCCCAGAATATGCTTTGAATAAATGAAATTTTCAATAAATAATCAACGATTAAAGCAACGATTAAAATTGAAATGATAGGTGAAGTGATAATACCTAAAAGTGCAGTTGCAGCGCCTCTTTTGCCACGTAATTTGTAACCGACAAAAGCGGAAATGTTTGCAGCAATGATTCCTGGAATACTTTGACTTATTGCGTAAAAATCAACAAGCTCTTCGTTTGTAATCCAATGACGCTTGTCAATAATGCTTTGTTGGATAAGCGGTACAATGACGTAACCACCGCCTAAAAGCTGAATTCCAAGAACTAAAAATTCAAAGTATAAATCTTTTAAAGATACCTTCATAAGTAGATTATATAATAAAATAAAAATTTTATCTTGAAAAAAAAGATTTTCTTTGATAAAATGAGTTTACGGC
>CALAFU010000150.1 GCA_937891325.1 uncultured Candidatus Melainabacteria bacterium
GCGCAGAGACACATTCAGGCGGGTAAAAATCCTCGTGAAGCTACGATTATTACAATGTATGAGGTTACAAGCCCTGTAATCGCAACATCATTGGTATTGATGGCGGTATTTGTTCCGGTATGCTTTATGCCAGGGGTAAACGGTAGAATGTATCAACAATTTGCCGTTTGTATCGCTTGTTCTATGGGCTTGTCAACATTGGTTGCGTTATCTTTAGCGCCGGCATTATGTTCTACAATTTTGAAAGAACATGATGATGAAAAAGTTCCAGATATTATTAGAAAGTTTGATGATTGGTTTAATGGTATTCGTGATACATATTTAAAATGCGCTCATTATTTCGTTGAATCTCCAAAGAGAACTATGATTACTTTGGGTGTTCTTACTTTAATGGCAATCATCATGGGGAATGTTATTCCAACAGGTTTTATTCCGACAGAAGATAAAGGTGCCGTAATGGTTCAAGTTCAATTGCCAGACGGTGTTTCAACTGTTAGAACAAAACAAATTGCCGTTCAAATTGAAGATAAAATTAAGGTTATGGACGGGGTTCGTCAAACAATTAACATCATTGGTTTCTCTGGTGAAAATACAGCGTTTATCGTTGTTCAATTGAAGCCTTGGAGTCAAAGACATAAACCGTCTCAACAAATGGACGCAATTATTGGAAAAATCAGAGCACAGTTCTCTAATTATCCAGCTGCAAGAGTTGTAGCGTTCTCTCCAACTCCAATTCCTGGTATGGGTAACTTTGGTGGTTTTGAATATCAATTACTTGATAAAGGCGATAGAAGCCCTCAAGAATTGTATGACCAAGCTCAAAAGTTGATTGCTGCAGCAAACGCAAATAAAAACTTAACATCAGTATTTACAACATATACAGCTACATTGCCACAAATTATTGTTAAAGTTGATGAAGAACAAGCAATGGCTCAAAAAGTTTCTATCAGTGAACTTTATACAACAATGTCAGCTATTTATGGTCAAACTTATGTAAACGACTTTAACAAGTTTGGTCGTGTATATCGTGTAATGTTGCAAGCTGATGCAGATTTCCGTTCAAAAGAAGCGGATTTGAAACGATTATTTATTAAAAATACAGAAGGTAAAATGGTTCCATTGTCTTCAATGGTAAAATTTGAGCCGATTGTTGGACCTTATAGTTTGACAAGATTTAATATGTACAACGCTGTAACTATTAATGGTAACGGTGCTGGAAGTGTTTCTTCAGGTCAAGCAATGAAAGAAATGGCAAAAGTTTCAAATGAAGTTTTACCGCGCGATATGGGCTTTGCATGGTCAGGTAGTTCATTGCAAGAACAAGAATCAACAGGTCAAATTGTAATTTTGGTATTGTCATTGACATTCGTTTACTTGTTCTTGGTTGCACTTTACGAAAGTTGGACACTGCCAATTGCTGTAATGTTGATTGCTCCGGTTTCCTTGATTGGTGCGTTATTTGCTCAATATGTTGCGGGATATTCGCTAGACTTGTACTGTCAAATCGGTTTGATTATGTTGATTGGTTTAAGTACAAAGCAAGCCATTTTGATTATCGAGTTCGCAAAAGATGCCTATGAAAAGAACGGCGGAGACGAAGTTGTGGCGGCAATGGAAGCGGCTAAATTAAGATTTAGAGCCGTAATGATGACAAACATCGCGTTCATTTTGGGTGTATTACCTTTGGTATTTGCCTTCGGTGCAGGTGCTGTGAGCCGTCACTCAGTTGGTATGACAGTATTTGGCGGTATGATGGCAGTAGCCTTCATCGGTACATTGTTAGTTCCAGGCTTCTTTGTATGTATTCAAAGAATGAAAAAACACTCTCATAACGCATTAAAAGACGATTCTAAAATGAAAAAAGTATTAGACGATATAAAATCTTTCTTACACGAAGGACTAGAAAAAATAAAAAACGTAGGTAAATAGAATGTATAAAAAGTTATTTTCATTAATTTTAATATGTTTATTGACTACTGCAAATCTTGCAGTTGCTGGTGAAGTTTCTGTCGTTGATAAAAAACAAGCAAAAACAGATGAATTAAATTCAATCGGTAATAAAATTATTACTTCTGAATATCCTGATGCAGATAAGATTTCACCTCAAATTGAGGATATTAAAAAGATTAGTGATACAAAAGTGATTGAAGGTTCTGTTGAAAAAACAATTGATATCACTTTAGAAGATTGTATTAAGTTTGCATTAGGTAATAACCCTAAAATTCGTGCTGCAATTGAAGAAATTTCAGCATCAGATGCAAGAATTAAACAATCTTGGTCAAACTATTTTCCAAACTTAAATTGGACTACAAATGGTGCTAAAACTAAGAACTTGTTATTCTCTGATGCTATTGGTGCCCAAGATTCAACTTATACATTGTATTACTTAGGTCAAATTTCAGTAAGCCAAATGATTTATGACTTTGGGGTAACTCAAAATCAAGTTACAATCAAAAAATTGGCTTATAAATCAGCGCAAGAAACATTGACAAGCGTTGTAAACGAAGTAATTAGACAAACAAAAGATGCTTATTACGCATTATTATTAGCTTATGACGATAGAAAAGTTAAAGAAGATAACGTTCAAAAATTTGAATTATTTTATAATCAAGCAAGAGCTTACTATGAAATAGGTACAAACCCAAAAGTTGACGTTACTATTGCTGAAGTAAACTTGAGTAATGCTAAGTTACAATTAATTCAAGCTGACAATCAAATTAATGTTGCTATGGCAAACTTAAACAATGTTATGGGCTTACCATATATGACAAAGTTTAATGTTCAAGAAAGATTAAAATATGCAGATTGTGATATTACATTAGAAGATGCAATGAGCATTGCTGATGAAGCAAGACCAGACTTAAAAGTTGCAAAATTACAAGTTGAACAAGCTCGTCAACAATTAAAATTGATGAAAAAACAATATTTACCAAAGATTACAGCTCAAGGTAGTTATGCAATTGGTGGTTCTCAACCTGCGAAATCTTATGGTTATTCATTTGGTGGATATTTAGATTTTCCAACTGTTAACGGTATGTTAATTAACCAACAAATTAAAGAAGCTCGTGCAAC
>CALAFU010000151.1 GCA_937891325.1 uncultured Candidatus Melainabacteria bacterium
CATTCCTTTATTGCTACCTACATGAGTATTATCGGCTAAAACCATGTAATCTTTAATGTCTTAGACAACATTTTATTGTTTTGTAACAAAAAGTTTACAAAACACTTCAAACCTTCAAGTTTACATGATTTTGTGCCGATAACAGAGTTGTTATAAAATCCCATAAGGAGAATGTGTATGGTATCAGGAATCAATTATAGTAATTATAGTGTAGCTCAATTAAAAGAACTTAAAAATAATGGTGTTCAAGTTCCAGATGAAGCAATTAAAGCCGCAGAGACAAAAGAGGCAGAACAAGCTAGTAAAACAGATGATAATAAAGAAGTAAAATACGAAATCACTGATGACGCTTCTAAAACAAATGAAGCTCAAAAAGAAGTTGAAGCCGCTAAAGAATATGGCGCAAATCTAAAAACTATTCTTGAAACCTTAATGAAAAAAGACGAGGGTTTCATCAATGATATGGCAACTCTTCAAGGTGAAATAGACAAATACAAAACACAAACTGAAGAAACTGCACAACAAATTGATGATATTTCAACAGAAGCTCAAAAAGAAGTTGATACAACTCAAGAAAAAGCTAAAACAGTAGAAGAACAAATTCAAGAAAAACAAAAAGAATATGATGAAAAAATGAAAGAACTTGAAACTCTTCAACAAAAAGAAAATCCTACAGAAGAAGACCAAGCAAAAATACAAACTTTACAAACAGATATTCAAACACTTAAAGATGATATCAAATCTTTATCTCAAAATGGAGAAAAAGTAGCTAAAGAAGTTAAAGTGACAACCCAAGAAGCTCAAGCAAAAGCAGAAGCTTTAGGTACAACTCTTGAAGCTATCAAAAATGATGCTCAAGAAGCAGCTAATAAAGCAACTGATGCTAACGAATACGCTGACGTAACAATTGAAAAAGGTACTGAAGCATCTAATATTAGTACAAAGGGTTCTGCAAAAGAAGCTGGATTTACAAAAAAAGGCGGTTTCTTAGGCTGGGGCAAACGTAAAGGTGACATTAGAGCCGCTAATAATATGGGTAACAAAGCTATTGCAACAGGTGAACAACTTGGTGGTGCAACAGTTGATGTAGCAAAATCTGTTGAAACAGTTTCAAAAGAATATAATATCTCATTTGCAAAAACTTCTAACATTAAAAATTTGGCAAACAAAGAATATGTTGATACAACAAAATTTGAAGAAGCAAAACAAAAAATGGAAGACGCAAAAGGTTTTTGGGGCAAAATGAGAGCGTCTAAAGATGTAAAAGAAGCAGCTAATGAAATTGCAGAAGCATCTAAAAACAAAGGCAAAAAGACTGATGATAATGCCAAAAAAGCATAAATTATAATGGTTTTGGTTAAATAAAAGAAGGACGGCGGTGATAAATCACCGCCGTCCTTCTTATTTATAATTTATTTTGCTGTATTTAAAATAAATTATGCTAACGCTTTAGTTTCTTGAATACATTCCATTAATGTATTGGCAACTGTTTTTTGTTCTTCAAGAGTAATTTCTGGGAACATTGGTAAAGAAATTACCATTTCAGTATCTTTTTCAGTGTAAGGTAAAGAACCTTTGCCCATACCTAAGTATTCATGAACTTTTTGTAAGTGTAATGGAATTGGATAATATAACATTGCACCTACACCGCGTTCTTGCAACATTTTGTGAATGTTGTCTCTGTTAGGAATTTTAACTGTATATTGGTGATATACACAATATGTATCATCTAATTCTGTTGGAGTTTGAACGTCTTCGCAGTTAGCAAATAATTCGTTGTAAGTTTTTGCATGAGCACGTCTTGCTTCATTCCATTCGTTAATGTAGTTTAATTTAACTCTTAAGATAGCTGCTTGAACTTCATCTAATCTTGAGTTTACACCGATTTCATCGTGGTGGTAACGAATTGCGCCACCGTGATTTCTCAATGCAAGAACTCTATCTCTAATAACATCTGAGTTTGTAGTTAATAAACCACCATCACCCATACCACCTAAGTTTTTAGTTGGGTAGAAGCTAAAGCAACCGATATCACCAAATGAACCAACCATTTTGCCGTGTAATTTTGCACCAATTGCTTGGCAAGCATCTTCAATTACATATAAATTATGACGTTTAGCAATGTCTAAAATCATATCCATGTTAGCTGGTTGACCATATAAGTGAACAGGAATGATTGCTTTTGTTTTTGGTGTAATAGCGTTTTCAATTTTTGCTGGGTCAATATTGAATGTATCTGGATCAATATCAACAAATACAGGTTTTGCTCCTACAATACCTATTGCTTCTGAAGTAGCAACAAAAGTGAAAGCTGTTGAAATAACTTCATCACCTGCACCTATATCTAAAGCTCTTAAAGCCAAGTGTAAAGCATCTGTACCAGAGTTTAAAGCAACAGTGTGTTTAACACCGATAAAGTCTGCTAATTCTTGTTCTAAAGCCTTGTTGTGTTTACCTAAAATGTATTGACCAGAACGTAATACTTCTAAAACTTCTTTTTCTACTTCTGCACCGATTTGTGCGTATTGTCTTTTTGAATCTAAAATAGGTATCATTTTTTTCTCCTTTACCATGTTCCTTAATTATAGTTTAACACAGTTTCGGAGTACCTTTACATAAACTTAATAAGTTAAGAATTTTTAGACAAAATTTCTTTAGCTCTATCGCAATTCATAATGGCAGAATAATCTCGAGCAGAAATTAAACCTTCAAAATATGCCTTAAATACTGCATTAGCCCTATTTTTTGCCTTTAATTTTTTATAAATTCGTTCTAACTGTTTTTTTACTGTTGTTAATTGAACTTCAAAAATTTCAGCAATTTCAGAGTTTTCAAAACCGCCCGCAACAAGCAATAGAACCTCAAGCTCTCGACGACTTAAAGTTTTATTTTCTGTCGATAATTCAAATTCTTTCGGTAAAATTTCAACCTTGCTCATATACTAATTATCGTCTGATAAATTCAAAGTTGCAATAGCTTTTGTTGTAGACAAATATTTTGCACTAAAACCTTGTGGCATTTTGCATTGTTTTACTTTTGAGCGTTTAGAACTACCGCTTATGCCTTCATTTCCATGCCATTCTTCATGTTTTTCAGCGTAATGGTATTTTGATTCTTCTTCTTCAACAGTCTTTTTAACATCAGGAGTCACGTGAGTTATTTTTCGTTTTGTAATTTCAACATCTTCTTTGCCAAAACGCTCTTTGTAAGTGTATGTTTTTACTGTATCTTTTACAGCTTTTCCGTCAGCATCTGTATAGGTTCTAACAGAAACTTCCCAAGTTTTGCCAGCATCATCTACTTCTTGAGTAACAACTTCATGCGCTTTATAATTTTTACCGTCATCACCCTTAACTTTAATTTCGCCTTCTTTTATAACTTTTGGCTCGTTATCATTTGAAACACCTGAAAAAATTGAAGCATCTTGTGGCTTTTGAGCTTTTGCTGTTGATGATGTACTATTAAAATTTACATTTTGAACATTTCCGATTTCATTTATATTCATAAGCAATCTCCTTAAAAACTTTTTATAAATTATATAAAACCATTTTAAAACATATATTTCAAAATAACAAAAATTTTTAACATTCTTAATATTATTGAATTGTAGCCGTTTCTAAAAATTTTTGTATACGTGCTCTATAAGTATTTTTTGAAGGTATTAAAAATTTATTTCATAAAATTACTATCGCAAAACTTTTTAATAATAAATTATTTTATATATGTTCTTTTTATTGTTTTTATATTATAATTTTTTCATAGACAGTTGGAGAAAAAATGATTAAATTTTATAATAACATTGAAGAAATATATCGTTTAAGTGTAATTTTAAAAGAGTTTTGTAAAAACCACGAAGAAATTGAAGAAATTTCTCAAATAAGTGTTTTGGTAAAATATATAAGCAAAAACATTGATTTTATTTATGCAAAAATGTTAGAAGAAAATTAAACTTGCTAAATGTAGCTTTTTTTGATAAAATTAAGGAGCAAAACAAGTTTTTGCAAAAGATACCGCAACGAGTGCGGTATGACAAAAGAGTGTATGACACTCTGCCGAGCGGATTTTGCGTAGGGCGCCGCGTGAGCAAAGCGAACCCAGCCCGAAGTAGCGAGGACATTGCGAATGACAACGATAGTGAAATGAGCACTTGTCCGAGTGAAGCAATAATCCAAGACAGAAAACGATTAAGTATCATTTTCGAGAGGAAGGTAGCGCAGAGCTACCACGAAAAAGTTTAAAATTGAATATTATTAATGGGTGTGTGGCACCCTGCCGAGAAAACGATTAAGTATCGTTTTCGAGAGGAAGGTAGCGCAGAGCTACCACGGAAAAGTTTAAAATTGAATATTATTAATGGGTGTGTGGCGCAGTGGTAGCGCAGTTGACTCTTAATCAATTGGTCGCGGGTTCGAATCCCTCCACACCCACCATTAAAAAAGAACACTTACAGGTGTTCTTTTTTTAATTAATAATAAAAAGGTGGCATTTCTGCCACCTGATACCATTTTTATTCCTTTTCCTTATCTATAAAATCTTTTTAGCCTTTTGCAAAAATCATATCTTTTGCTTTTGACAACAAGTTCTTTCCTGCATCAAGCCATTCAGCTGGTTTACCCTTTGAAAAGAATTTATCAATAGAGCCTTTCATTGCATCTAAGCCTTTTGAAATTTGGTCTTTATGACCATAGCCCAACAATGCGCCACCAATCAACAATACTGCTGCACCAATGATACCTGTTTTCTTACTAATGCCACCTGTTTGAGCCGGTGCAGTATCTCCTGTGCCACAGAAAGACATTGCGCCTTTTGGCATTGTTGGTCTTGCTGTCAAACCACCACCATCACATGCGTTCCATGGAGTTTTTGGTTTTGCTGTTAGTCCGCCTCCGTCACAAGTTCCTATTGATACTCTTGGCAACGGTTGTGAGCTTACTAATGATGACATTTTATAATTCCTTTCACACAAAAAGTTTAAATTTTTTACTACACACTTATATAAAAACATGCTGTAACCATGAATTGACAAGATTACAGCATGTTTGTGAACTTTTGTTAACTAAAATTAATCTTTGTTTTCATATGGCAAATTAATAATCATTTTGCCTTTTTCTTCGTCCTTTGTCATTTTGTTGAAATCAACTTTATTTTCTAACAAAAATGCTTGTTGCATACTCATCATTTTTTCTTTATCGCCTTTTTTAACATCTCTTGATGCGTTAATTTTTAACAAGTTACCATTTTCAACGTTAATTTCAATATTTTTAGCTGTATTTCCGAAAGGTTTTAGAGCAATCACAACTTTATAACCGCCTTCTTCTTCAGAAATAGTAACAGGATTTGGCATTTCCTTTCCAATAACCATAATGTCTTTGTCCATTCTACGCATATCACGGGCAAATTGTTTATCCATTTGTTCAATCATTTTATCAGCGCGTCGCATGTGATATTCAGGACTTAGCATCACTTTAAAAGTCATATCTACTGCAAAATAGAAGGCTAAAAACGCACCTATAATTGTTCCGACAAAGATTAAAAAGAATTTTAGACATTTTTCTTTTTTGCTACATTTGTTATTTTCTTGATTTTCCATAATTTCACTCCTTTTTTCACGTATATTTTACTGCAAAATTATAATAAATATCACTATAAAAAAAGACAATTACCGAGTTTGGCAATTGTCTTTTCTTTTTATTATTAATTAACTTACGCGATTTCTTCACTTAATTTTTCGCTTAATTTAGCAATTGTTTCTGGGAAGTATTGTTGTAAATATTGAGAACGAATTGCTAATAATTCGTGAGTTTTAGGAGTTGTTAACAATGCGTTTGATTCAGCAATTGTTTCACCTAAACCACCTAATTCACCGCCGTAGTGAGTAACTTTGTTGATGAAGTAGTCAACGTGGTCACGTTGTGTATCTGGGAACGCTTTGTTGAAGGCTTTTCTTTCTTTATCGTAAACCTTTTGAACTTCTGGGTCTTCTTGAATAGCCATATCAACTGTATCGGCGTAGGCTTCATCACTTGATGCATCTACATCTCTGTAATCTCTTGCGTGACCTAATTCGTGTAAGATTACGAATAAGTTTTCACCAGAGTGAATTTCTTTGCTTGTTGGGTCATAGTATGATTCAAGAACATCTTTGTTACCAACTAATTTTTTAGTTGTTTGAGCAACTTTGAATAATTCTTCACCAGGCATAGCTTTTAAAGATTTCATAATCTTTTCTTTGTTACCTTTGATTTGGTTGTCAATTGAAATTCTAGCTTGACGTTTTGGATTATTCATATCTACAACATTGATGTCATGTTTATCAACCTTGATATCATATTTTTCGTTGTTTCTAGTTGAAATGAAGTGATTGTCATCAACAACTTCGAAAGTAGAAGATTTGTCTAATAGAACTTTACCGTTTTTATCTGTAATTTTGTAATCTACGATTCTGTTACCTTTAGGGTCATCTTCGTAAGAGTAAGTTGTTTTTGTACCATTTAGAGAAGTCATATTTTTCTTAACAGTTGTAATACCTGTTTTCTTATCATAATGGCCTTCACTTACTTGAGTTCTGTTACCTTTAGCATCTTCGTAAACGATATCAAATACACCTTTAACATCAGATGGAGCTGTGTATTCTTTTCTTACAACTTTTCCTGCTTTGTTTTTAATAACTCTAACTTCGTGAGTTGCAGTCGGATAGCCTTGATCATCAATTTCTAATCTAACTTTTGAAGTTGTGTTGTTTCTTAAATCGTTTACTTTTTTGATTTGGTAAACTTGGCTACCTGATTGGTATAAAGACATATTTTCAATAGCTTGACGATTTAAGTCTTTATCTAACATTTCTGTATTTAATTCGTTGTTTTTAGTTGAAGCCTTGATTACAAAAGAGTTTGTATCATAAACGTTGCCGTCAAATACAACTTCGTGTAAGTTTTTGCCCATAGCTTTTTCCATATCCATAACTTTAGAAGCAGCTTTGTCTAATTTGCCTTCTAAAGCAGGAGTTAAAGCCATAATAGCAACATTTTCACCTGATAATTGAGTTTTAATTAAAGGTTTAGCAGCATTAAGTTGTTCTGCATTACAGTTGTCAGCCATTAACATCAAGTCTTTGTGAGTATATTTACCTCTATCAACTCTAGCACCAGGTTCTTTAGCGTAAGGAACCATAGCATTTAAAACATCAGTTTTTTTAGTTGCTAATTGAGAAACTGTTTTACCTTTAACGTGGGGGGTTGCAGCAAGAGTTTGAACTGCATTCCATTTATCTGGAGATTCTGTCAAAATCATTTTCAAATTAACTAACTCTTTTGGTCCAAATTTAGGAACACTAACTTTACCTTTTTGAACTTTAGTAGATTTCAAAGTTTCCATAGCGTTATCTACGCTGAAATCTGCTTTTTTGAAGCTATCTGGAGCTTGTTCTGGTAATTTAGTTTTTTCTGCTTTCTTTGATGGTCTTAACTTTGGAGCATTGATTTTAGTTAAGTTTTGAACATTCATGTCTGACATTTTCTTATTATTCCTTCTTTTCCTAATTAAATTTTTTCTTAAGAGAACCTTGTATTCCTACTATAGCATGAAAAAGCGTCAAGAATTTATTTGCTATTCAAATAGCAATAAAACTTAAAATTTTTACAAAAATTTACATGCCGGCAAGAAAATATTACACTTGAAATTTATAAAAAATACGATATAATGTAGATATGGGGCGATAGCTACCAACTATCGTATCCTAATTATGGAGTTAAAGTGATGTCTAATGTTTACATTGGGCATCGCTTTTTACTATGTATATGATTAAAAACAAAATTAGTAAATTTATGTTTATATCATTCATAATGCAACCTCCTTTCTTCTAGCGTTCAGCTAGAGTTAAATATTTTGCTCTGACGCTCTAAGAAAATTAGGATTGCCCCACAAAAATATTTTATAATAATGTGGGTTAAAATGCAATTATATAAAATTTATAATAATTATTTACTCAATTTTGTTTCCAAAACAGCAATTGTGCGTGGAAAGTTTTGTTGCAAATATTGAGAACGAATTGCAAGAGGTTCATAAGATTTACCCTCTGACAAAATTGCGTTTGATTCTGCGATTGTTTCACTCAAACCGCCTGTTTCACCACCGTAGTGGTTCAATGTGTTCATAAAGTAATCCATGTGTTCTCTTTGAGTATCTGGATATGCTTTAAAGAACGCTTGTTTTTCTTCTTTAAATGCTTTATTTACATCTTTATCCATTGTAAGAGATTTTTTCATAGATTCTTCAATATTTTTCAAATCATCATCAACATCACGGTAATCTCTTGCGTGTCCTAATTCGTGCAAGAACAAAAATTCATCTGAACCTGATGAAATTGAACGGCAAGAACCATTGTAATAAGAATCCAATGGATCATTTATACTTTCTAAAAAGTCAACCGTTTCGCCAAGCTTGATTAATTCTTCCCCTGGGAACTGTTTTAATGTAGAAAGTAATTGTTTTTTATCACCAATAAAATTATCTTTTGCGGTGAATTTCGCTTTTTTGTTTTTGTCTTGTAAACTTTGTGCTGAAATTTCGTTTTCATTCACGTTAATTTCATACGTATCATTTCCTTTTGATGAAATAAATTTGTTTTCATTTATAACTTCAAAAGTTTGGCTCTTATTTAAAAGAACTTTGCCATTTTTGTCTGTAATTTTGTAATCTACAATACGATTGCCTTGTGGGTCGTTTTCATACAAATATTGAGTTCTAACCCCTTCAGGTGAAATCATATCTTTTTTAATAGAAACAATACCTGTTTTCTTATCGATTTTACCCGAAGAAAGCACTTTTTGTTTGCCTTCAGGAGTTTTTCTCACAATATCGTAAACACCGTTTACTTGTGAGTGAGAAGTGTATTCGTAATATTTAACCTTGTTGTTTTTATCTTTTACAATTCTAACTTCGTTTTCAAATACAGGTCTACCAACCGCTTTATCTTCACGCAATGTAACCTTAGAAACTGTGTTATTTCTAAAATCTGTCGCTTTTTTTACAAAATATTTTTTACCGTCTTTGTTTGTAAAACTTGTTGTATCCTCAAGAGCTTCTCGTTTTAAATCCCTGTTTAAAACAACCTTCTTTTCATTGTCACCTTGCAATTTTGCTGTCACATCATAAGCCTCTTTTACGTATCTGTTACGAGTGAAAGAAACTTCTTGAAGGTTTTTTCCTGCAACTTTCTCCATTTCAAGAACTTTGTCTGCAACCTTGTCTAAAGCAGGCATACTAGGAGTTTGAGTCAATAAAACAATATTTTTTACAGATAATTTTGTCTGTGTTAATGGCAAAGATTTTTTCAATTCATCAGGCATTAATTTGTCTGTGAATTGCATCATTTCCTTACCTGAATATTTATGGTTTCCTTTTTCGTCTTTAATTTCAGCGATTTGAGTAAGTGTATCTAAATGTTCTAAAGGTTTTGAAGCCATTAGATATACAAAATCACCTTTAATATTAGGGTTGTTTGCCAATTTTGAAACAGAGTCCCATTTTTTAGGTTCTTGTTTTAAACTATTTTCTATTTTTACTAATTGATTGCGTTCAAATTTCTTTTTACCGTTTTCTAAACGAACATCAGAAAGCGTTTTCATAGATTTATCAAGGTCAAATTTTTCATTTGAACTTTCAAAACTATCCGATTTCATCGGTTTAGTTACATAAGTTTGGTTAGTAACTACTTTGCCTGTAAATACAGGAGCTTTAACGCTTGTAATAGGTTGAATATTCATAAAATTTTAGGATTCCTTCACTTGCATGAAATACCGTAAAAAAATAAATTGCTACATGCATTTACAATTTGTAACGAAGATTTTTTGAAAATATTAATATACGAGCATTAATCTCTATGTCATTCTGAACTTGTTTCAGAATCTCTTGTTATTGAGACCCTGAACTAAATTCATGGTGACATAAAATTTTGTTTGTCTTTCGTTCATTGCTCTGCTCGGGCTAAAATTGAAATATTGCTTCACTCGGACAAGTCGCTCTTCACTATACACTTGTACGCCCTCGCATTAAACGGCAACCACAAAAATCCTCTGTTCGGGCTTGTCTTGGATTATTCGGGTTGTCGTGACTCTGCCGAACAAAAGTTGACTAAATGTCAAGTTTTGTGAGAGGTAAAACGTCCCACTCCAACTTACGGGCTTTCGCCCTACCGAAAACAAATTGAAATATTGCTCCACTCGGACAAGTAACTCGCTTCACTACGTTGTCGCTCGTTTTGTCCTCAATACTTCGAGTTTCGGACTTACAGTCCTCACTCTACGCAAATTTCAAAAAAAGACCACCTGTTGGTGGTCGTAAAGTTTTTCTTTTTGGTTTTGGTTATTTTGGTTTGGTTTTTGGTTTGGTTATTTTTTGAAAACATTTTTAAAGAAGTTGCATACACCATCTTTTACGTAATTTACCGTATTTGATGCACCTTCTGAATAATTATAATTTTTTACTGCGCTAATTGCACTTTTACCTTTGCATAATGCAACACCAGCTAGAACTGTAACTAAAGCAACAGTTGCAGCTTTTTTAAGGAAATTTTTATCTGTCATTGTCTTTTTTGCTTTTGTAGCAAAATTATCATTTTGAGGTTGAGCTTGCATTTGAACACCACCTAACAAATTAGTGTTGTAGTTTACACCACCAACGTTAGTGTTGTTAAGATATGCAGCTGCATCAAAGTCAAGAACTCCGCCGTTCACTAAATAATCCATTGAATGTGGCAATGTCATATCTTTTTAACCTTAACCTTAAAAAATTTCCTACCTTACTTACATAGTTATAAAGTATTTTTTTATGAAAAAATTGCCATGGAATTTTTTATTTGTTAAATTATATTACATAATGATTAAAAATAAGGAAACATTAAAATATTTTATTCCGCTGATATTCATTACTCTAGCGGTTTTGGGGATAACTTACTCTCATCATAACGGCTTAATTATTGATTGCGGAAGAGAGGCATATTATCCGCAAGAGGTTCTTAATGGAAAAGTTCTATATAAGGATTTATTCAATATTTACGGACCTTTTAGCTATCTTTTTAATGCTCTTCTTTATAAAATCTTCGGAAACAACTTAAACACACTTTATATGGCAGGCTCTGTTTGCGCTTTAGGAATAATGTCTACCTTGTTCTTTATTGCAAAACGCTTTTTATCAACTTCTTTTGGATTTTATTTAAGTTGTTTTGCTCTTGCAATCGGTGTTGTGCCTGTTTATGTTTTTAATTATGTTTATCCGTATTCCTTCGGAATGACTTATGGTCTGTTGGCATGTTTAGCTTCAATATTGGCTTTTACACACTTTGCAGACAAAAATAAAACTTCAGCTCTTTGTGTTGGAATGTTTTTTGCAGGACTTGCAGTTTGCTGCAAATACGAATTTGTAGCGTTTTTATTGGTTGTTTCGTATATTTTGTTTAAAACAAAACCTAACCTTCGCGCTTGCTTGGTGGGAATTTCTTCACTTTTGGCAATGCCAATTATTTGCTTCGGAATTCTTTTTGTACAAGGTTTAAGAGTTAACGACCTAATTGACGCGTTCAATATCGCAAACGTAATGGCACATACGCAAACCTTAAACTATTTTTATGTACATTCAGGAATTTTCTTCCATAAACAAACTCTTGGGCTAATCATATTGACCTTTTTAGGCTTTATGACTCCGTTTGCAATTTATATGGCACCTGTTTTGTTCAAAAATAGACTTGCAAACCCTATTGTAAACTTGATTTTGACCTATACAGGAATTTGCTTGTTGTTTGTTTTCAAGGTTGGTTCTTTCTATGATTTATATGCCTTTACACCTTGTTTATTGCTAATTTTGGCATTAATCAATTACAAAAAATTATGGAAGGATTTGCCACTATTTATTTTAGTTGTCGGAACCTTTTTGATTAGTTTGAAAATATTCTGGGGATTGATTTTGAATTCTTACGGAATATATTACTTGCCACTAATCATTATTGCGATTTTCGCAATGTTTAAGGACAAATTCAAATTAAAAGAAATTGATTACATCGGATTTTTCATACTTGTTTTAGCAATTTTGGTCGGAGTTTCAAACTGTAAATTCTATATTGCTAAAAACCATACTCTAACTACACAAAAGGGTATTATTTATGTAAAAGAAAAACATTATCAAACAACTAAAAAATTGTTTGAATACATAGAAAAAAATACTCAAAAAGATGATAAAATCTTAATTTTGCCGGAAGGTATGATGATTAATTACCTTACAGATAGAAAAACAGACGATTTTTATAATACGCTATTGCCATTGTATGAAGAAACCTTTGGTAATGAGCAAATTATCGAGCATTTTAAAAAATCCATGCCGGAATACGTAATTTTTAATAGCTGGGATTCATCAGACTACTACTTTAGTATAATTTGTAAAGATTACCTGTTTAATTTTTGCAACTTCGTGAAAAAAAATTATAAAGAAGAAATCAAGCTATCAGGCGATTTCAGCTATACAATTTATAAAAAGAAATAAACCCTATTGACGGATATTGTAAAATTTTGTAAACTTTTCATGACTTTTTCCACAAATCATTAAACTTTCAACAGAGAGATACCGATATAAAAAATGTCGGTAGTCAAAAAGGGTAGAAAATATGGCAGATTTAATTAATCAAAATAATTTAGGTGCTAATAATAATACCTTGAACGCAGGTAGCGCTGGTAGCAACAGCAATAACCTTCGTCCTTCAAAACCTTTTGGCTTAAATGTAAGAGTTCCAGAAAGAACTATTAAACAAATTGGCGATTCAGTAAAAGCTAATGCAGGCGCTGGCATTAACGGTATTTTCAGCTACTTAGCTAAAAATGAACGTGTATTTGACGGTACAGTAAACAAACAATTAGACAACTTATTCGTACAAGATTTTAATACAAAACAAATCCTAAAAGACGCTGATATGCACGCAGGTCATCATTTTGAAATGGATATGTAAACAAGTTTTTTAAATTATAAATTTCCTTATTCCTTATTCCCTATATTTTTTATTCAAAGCCTAAATACTTATATTTAGGTTTTTTATTTTTTTAAAGACAATAAGGGTTAAGTTGAATTACAACTAAATCTTTTGTCATCCTGAAGCGTTTAATTAATAGAAAATAATTAAAAGGTTGTTATTCAGGATCTGACCATTAGCAATACGTCATCAGAAGGTTAGTAAGATGCTGAATAAATACGTTAAAAATACCCTCTACAAAACCTTTGTTTCAGCATGACAATTATTTTAGTCCAACAAAAAAACAGGCTTTGAATTTTCAAAGCCTGTTTTTATTATTTTTCTTTTGCAACACCTTTACCTTTGTGTTCATCATATTTACCATTCCAAAAACTTGGATTGTCTTTTTTGATAAAAGTCAAGTCATCTTCGCCTTGTTTAACTTGGTTGTTACCTGAAACAAAGACTTTTCCGTCTACTGAATGTTGATTTCCGTATGGAACAGGTTCTCGATTACCGAAAAATCCTCTGTAATGTTCGTTTTTATCATCGTCTCCAATAGTTACAATATCTCTAGCACCGTCGTTTTGAGACACATCAACTTTTGTATTACGACAACCTTTTAATGTGTAATCATCTTCTTTATTAGTACCTGTAATTTGAGCACCATTCATACGGTAGAAATCAATATCAACATTACCTGTCTTAACTTCTTTACTACCAATATTAATCATTGTCGGATCTGTACCATAATCAATACCAAATTCGCCATCTGCTACGCTAAAACCGAATGGTGATTTTTGAGTTTTCGTTTCATCATGCATTTCTACAACAGATTCGTTTTTACTAGCTTGGTTTGGAAATACAATATGAGTTCCGTCACGCAAGAAAACGCTGTTCATAACCTTTCCGTCTTGTTTGATTACTTCTGATTTTTGCACATCATTCTTGTTGAAACGAACTCCGCCAATATTAATGTTGTTATTATCAGGCATAAAACCTCCTTATTTTTTGTATATTTATATAAGTATTATGATAAAACAAAATTGCCTTTTACTGCAATAATAACCCTCATATCATATCATATCATATCATATAGTGATTATAAGCGAGTTTTAGACATTTTTTAATAGCGTTTACATGTTGTTACAAATTAAATTTATAATTTTGTTTTAACACTTTCTATTATATCTTTTTTCTTCTATATTTTCGTCTGACTTAAAACGTACGTATTTTTACGTACGCGTTTTTACGGACAAAATCGCTAAAATAAGCTCTATTTATGCTTTTTATTATAAAAAATCGTGAAGTGACAGTAATATATAGAGTTTCAGTAATAAGGCGCGGTGAATTCTTCACCGCGCCTTACTTTTATCAATTTTAAAAAAATCTTATTCTTTTTCTGCTAATTTTTCTCTAATTTCTTTTTCAATGCTAGCCATTGTTTCAGGGTTATTAGCCAAAAATTCTTTAGCTTTTTCACGACCTTGACCCAATTTTTCTTCTTTATAACTAAACCAAGAACCTGATTTGTCAACGATATTCATCTTTACGCCCACATCTAAGATATTTCCGAATTTACAAATACCTTTACCAAAAATAATATCAAATTCAGCTGTTCTAAATGGCGGAGCAACCTTATTTTTCAATACTTTCACCTTAACGTGGTTACCTAAATCGCCGTTTTCACCTTTAATTGTTTCAGTTCTTCTGATTTCCATACGTACTGAAGAGTAGTATTTAAGGGCATTACCACCTGTTGTAGTTTCTGGATTACCAAGAACGAAGCCTATTTTCATACGTAATTGGTTGATAAAGATAACAGTAGTGTTTGTTTTGCCAATAATACCTGTTAATTTTCTAAGCGCTTTACTCATCAAACGTGCTTGTAAGCCCATTTGTTGGTCTTCCATTGAGCCGTCAATCTCAGCTTTTGGAACCAATGCAGCTACTGAGTCAACAACAATAATATCTACAGCGCCAGAACGAACCAATTCTTCAGTGATATCAAGTGCTTGTTCACCTGTATCTGGTTGAGAAATAAGCAAGTCTTCAATCTTAACCCCAATATTTCTTGCATATTCTGGGTCTAAAGCGTGTTCTGCATCAACGAATGCTGCAATTCCGCCCTTCTTTTGACATTCAGCTACAATGTGTTGAGCCAAAGTTGTTTTACCAGAAGATTCTGGACCATAAATTTCAATAATTCTACCTCTTGGAATACCGCCAATTCCTAATGCGATATCAAGGTCTAAAGAGCCTGTTGGAATTGATTCTACGCTTACTGAAGGCTTGTCACCTAATTTCATAATAGAACCTTTACCAAAGTCTTTTTCTATCTTTTCAATAGCAAGTTTTAACGCTTTTTCACGTTCTGGAGAAACGCTTGTTTCTTGCTTTTCTTTTTCTTTAACTGCCATTACGCTTAATCCTTATATTGTATAATCTTTTACTTCGTATTTTTTATAGAAACCAAAACCGATTTTTTCAAATTTTTCAAGTTCCATTTTCATGTGAACATTCTCGCGATTTAACTCTATAATCTTGTTTTTAAGTTTTTCGTTTTCAGTCTGAACCTTAATCAATTCAGCCGCCATGCCTTCAACACCTTGCATTTTTTCTTCTAATTTTTTATCCAAAGTGTCTAAAATATTGTTAGAAATTTTTTCCTCCATTTGGCTGAAAGAACTCATAATCTTGTCTACAACGGCATTTGGGGTAATTCTAACCAAACTATTTTTCATACTTTTAACTTCTTGAAGTCTTTTTACATCATTGTAAGAAAAATAAGTTAAACCCCTGCGATTACGTTTAGGGACAATAGATGCGCGCTTACAAAGGCTAATAATTTCTTCATTATCAGCGTTTAAAATATCCCTAACTTCGCTTGGCGAAAGAGTTATATCACTTAGACTTTGTGTTGCCATATTTCCCCTACCCTTAATTTTATTGTATTTTAGTTATCGCAAAAAAACAAATTTTTACATGTTTTCTTTTAATTTATGTTAAGAAATCGTTTTTATTGTAAAATAGCATTATGAAAAATTTACTTACAACTTTAATTTTATTGGTTATTAGCTTTTTCTTTTGTACACCAACTTTTGCAGAAGAAATTCCAACAATCACATTCAATAACAAAATTTATACATTAAAATATGCCAAAAGCATTGATAATAACAATGAAATTCTGAATGAATTCACTACAAATAATGAAAGCGCTGAACCACACAAATGGACTGAAATGGTTTCTATACACTATTTTCCAAAAACAAAAATGGTGCCAAAACTATTTATTGCTGATTATTATGCAATTCAACGCTCTATTTATCCACAATTTTATGATTATGGCGTAAGAGAATTTGTAAGCCCTCGCGCCTATATTGCAGATTATATCGGCTCTTATTCAGTAATGAAAGAAGATGCAACCTCAAAATATTTAGAATATAACCTTTGTGGTTTTAGCACTTACAATGGCAATAATTATATTATACAGTTCTCTAAAATATACCGTTTTAAAGACCATACAGACGTTAGCAAGGCTCTAAATCAAATATTATCAGATAACACATATTATTTAATTCATATTCAAGAAAAACTTAAAAATAAACCAAAACCTTATATGCAAGAATATCAATCAAAAAATTCGACAAAACTTCACTCTCAAACGATGATGTTTGATGAGATTGCTGAACCAGAATTTGAAAAAGATGAAACATTAGACGAACTTTTTAAAAATAAATAAGATAAAAAAAAGCCTCCCGAATGGGAGGTTAAATTTTGAATAAATAATTGAGAGAGAGAGTATTAATAAATTAAATTGAGTTGATTAAAATTTCCTTACCTTATCCTAAAACCTTCATTCACTTTGGAATGTGTGTTTGTTTAAATCTTGATTACTAT
>CALAFU010000152.1 GCA_937891325.1 uncultured Candidatus Melainabacteria bacterium
AACAAGTTTAACGTTGTTATTCAGCATCTTACAAACCTTCCTACTGCGCATTAGGGTTGGTAAGATTCCGGATAACCACCTTTTATTTATTGTCTAATAATTTTACGTTCCGGAATGACACAAGAGTTTTGTTTATTATCAGAATGTTTTTATGCCCATCTATTATTAAAATATTGTAAAGGTATAGATTAAATTTCTTGATTATGTATAATATTACTAAGATATAGAGGAAAATTATGCAAGAAACTTTAGAAAGAAAACAAATTAAAAGTATCGATTTCAACTGCGATTTAGCTCAAAGTTTCGGTATTTATAAAAATAACGCTGAATACGATATCCTAGACTATGTTAGCTCTGTTAACATCGCTTGCGGATTTCATGCCGGCGATCCATTAATCATCAAAAACGCTTTGTTAAAAGCTAAAGAAAAAAATATTGTAATCGGCGCTCACATCGGTTTTGACGATATTCAAGGCTTTGGTTACAGAGAAATGCAACTTTCAGAAGAAGAAATTGAAGCTCTTGTAATCTACCAAGTTGGCGCAATCTCATCTTATGCAAAAACTTTAGGTCTTGAAATTGAACACGTAAGACCACATGGCGCTATGTACAAACAATGTGCAACTGATTTTACTTTTGCTTGTGCGGTTGCAAACGCAATTAAAAAATGCTCTCCATGGCTTGTATACTACGGTGCAGCAGGAGACGTAACTAAAAAAGTTGGCGAATACGTTGGAATTAAAATTGCTCAAGAATTGTTCTTAGACAAATCTTACAACTCAGACGGCACAATTGATTTTGATGCAAAAGATAATTCAAACTTAGATTTCAATATCAACAGATTAAAACATTTACTTTCAACAAGTGAAATTAACAACAACTTAGACGGAAAAACTATTGTAGAAGCTGATACAATCCACTTCTCTAACAAATATGAAAACTCTGTTGAAATAATTAAAACCGCAAAAACATTGATTACACCAGAACCTGTAAATTACATCAAGGTTAAAAACTCAGGCTGGGCTGAATAATTTAAAATAAACACGTAATAGAAGGCAATAAGGAATATGAATAATAATTTTAAAGACACATTTAAGGATAAAATGAAAGAAGCTGGCTGGTTATTACCAGGGTTAGAAGTAAAAAGATGGTTCGCTTTAATCTTTTTAGGCTCACTATTAATCACTATTGGTTTAATGATTTTCTTCAACCTAAGACCTGTTTACTTCATCATGGAATTTATTAGAAAAATCGCTCTTGTAGTTCCAACAGACATTTTGGCTGTCGTAATCACAATTGCAGGTGCATTATTATTCTTTAAAGGTTGGCAAAAAACTAATATTTCAATGTTAGACTCTCATAACGGTAGAGAAAAAGAAACTCTATTAGAAAACTTATACAGAAGAAGAAAATTAAACCGAGGACCTAAAATCGTTGCTATCGGTGGCGGTACAGGTTTATCAATGTTATTAAAAGGTATTAAAAGAATTACAAATAATATCACTGCTGTTGTAACTGTTGGTGATGACGGCGGTTCATCTGGTAGATTACGTGAAGAAATGGGCGTTTTACCTCCTGGAGATATCAGAAACTGTATCGCAGCTTTAGCTGATAACGAAGATTTAATCACAAAATTATTCCAATACCGTTTCAACACAGGTGAAGGCTTAAAAGGTCACAGTTTTGGTAACTTATTCTTAACTGCTCTTTGCTCTATCACAGGTGATATGGTTAGAGCCGTAAAAGAATCTTCAAACGTACTATCAATCAGAGGTAGAGTTTTACCTTCTACATTAGATAACATGAAACTTGCAGCTGAATACGAAGACGGAACAATTGTTCACGGTGAATCTGCAATTCCAGAAGAACATAAAAAAATTAAACGTTTATTCACAGAACCTGAACACTGTAAGGCTTTAGAAGATGTTATTGAAGCAATTAAAGATGCTGATTTAATCATTCTTGGTCCTGGAAGTTTATACACGAGTGTTATTCCAAATTTATTAATCAAAGAAATTTCAGAAGAAGTTATAAAATCAAACGCTAAGAAAATCTATGTTTGCAACATTATGACTCAACCAGGAGAAACTGATAACTACGCGGTTTCTGACCATATCAACGCACTTTACAAACACGCAGGTAGCAACAAACTTATTGATGCAGTTTTAGTAAACAATGTTTTACCTAAAAATATGGCTGACAAATATGAAAAATGCGGTCAAATGCCTGTTGTTTTAGATAGATACAATGTTCATGTTGATATTGTTGAAAAGAAACTTATTGAAGAAAGCAAGGAAGGTCTTGTAAGACACAGTTCTAACCGTGTTGCAAGAGCAATTTATTATTGGTTTAGAAAATCATCAAAGAAAAACAACAAATAAGAAGTAGGAGTAAAACATGTTTAAATTAGCGAAAAAATTTGTAGACACGTCTCTTTATAGTATGAAAGCAACTCAAGCCTGCTTGATATTTATTTCGTTAATGACAATGATTTACTTCATTTTGAATTTGATGAATGTTCCAATGCCTGATGCTATAAAAAGTATTTTTGATGTAATTTATAACTTCCAAAGCGCTCTTTATAAACCCGAATTAGCACTAATTCCTGTTGATTTTACTTTTATGACATTTGCTATTGAAATGTTACTTATTGCAGGTTTATTGGTTTATTCTCAATCATTTTTGATTGAATTTGAAGAACATCTTAATAAGGTTATAAAAGACGACAACAGACGCTATGAAGAAAAATTTAATAAGAATTTAGCTCAAGATGCTAAAAGAATCGAAAATCAAAATAACAATTTTGCAATTTTATTCAATATCAAATTAGAACAAACTTCTAAAATGATTTATGACCAACAAAAGAAAGTTGATTTACCTGTAAAAAAACAAGAAACATTAAACCGTCTAAGAAGTTTGATTGTAGGCACTTTCGGAGTTTACGTAGAACAAATTCCTTCAGGTTCTCTTGTATTTTTCAATGACGTAAATCAATGCAACAAACTTTTTGATTTGGTTCTAGATTTTCAAAACAAAGTTAGAGCAGAATTTCAAGCATACAATATACATGTCGATATTCTTACTGCTGTTTGTATTGCTGGAAAACACGACAGAAAAGACTCTTACGTTCCAAAATTAGAAAAATTATTGAGTCTTGCTATGCCAAATAAAATAATGGCATTGAATGAATTCAAAGCAAAGTATGCAACCTTAAAAGACAAAACTTACGAGTTCACAGATTTAGGCACTTATGCCTTAGGTGAAAACTTTATTGACGTTCTTTCTATAAATAAAAAAGGTTATTAATCCTCTATTGGTTGTGCACCAATTGTAAGCGTTGCATCAAGTTCAATTGTGTAGCGAATAATTGCATGCGAAATTAATAACAAATATGGATTAACGTCGTTTACGTTCGATAAATTAACCTTTGCTTTTGGAATATCTGTATCTATTTGTTCTTGCGGTGATTGCTTTTTAAAATCAATTACAGATTGCATTGAATACTGCTTACTTTCGTTTTGCAACTTTTTCAATAATTTTTCTTTTGGAAATTTTTCTGAACAAGTAATTGAAATATCAACAGAATTGCCTGTAACAAGGCTTACAACAGCGTTTACATTGCCGTAATTTACAGTTGTTATCATAATTTTGATAAAGGTATCAAATTGTTTTTCTTCTTTTTCTTGTTCAATTTCAAGGTCGAACCCAACACCTTCTTGCAATGGAAGCCACGGCAAATAAAGCAACATCAAGTTTTTAAGAGTTTGTGTTGCATCATTTTGAGAAGTGGCTGAAACGCTTGCATTAATGATGTTTATTGTATCTTGCAACGGCGTAATATCACCCATACCTTTTGAAGTAGCCAATGACATCATTGTAACCATTTTGTTCATTGCTAACTTGCTATTATGTTGCAAAAGGTTTGAAACTTTTGATAGATTTACGTTTGAGTCAAGTTGAGAAGCTAATTTTTGTTTAAATGCGGTCAACTCTTCAGCTGTCATACCTTGAGTTTTTTGATTTGTCTGCATTTCGTCAACAGCTTCGCTGTCCTGCATAATTTGTTCGCGCAAAATATTCGGATTATTTCTTATGTTATTTCTAACTTGATTATGCAATTGATTGTGCGGATTGTGTAAATTTGCATTTCTTAAGTTATTAGCTCTATCATTAAGTCGTGACGAATCCGGCAAGGTATTTTTCATTCTATCTTGAATCATATCTTGTCGTCTGTTCATCATATCTTCAGAATTTTTAATTTGATCCTCAAACTCGCCCTTTGGTGGAAGTGGTTGATTTGGTTTGTTATCTGTAGGAGGATGTGGTTTTAAACCTCCATTATCTGGACGGTTAGGAAAATGTGGCAAATTTGGCTGATTAGGTTTTTCACCATGTTCAGGGTGGTTTGGAACATGCGGTAAGTTTGGTTGATGATTTGGCAAACTTGGCTGTTGCGGTTGGTTTGGCAAACTCGGTGGGTTTGGTTTTTGTCCGCCTTGTTCTGGACGATTTGGAACTTGTGGAAAGTTCGGTTGATTTGGTTGTGGCAACGGATTTGGACGATTTGGTTGGTTTGGTACGTTTGGCAAATTAGGTTGATGATTTGGTAAATTTGGCTGATTAGGTTGGTTCGGCTGAGGTGTAGCATCAGGTCGAACAGGTTGTTTGCCAATTAAATCAGATAAATCTGGTAATTTTGCAGTCGGAAAGTTTCGTTGTGGTGGTTGTGGCAACTGTGGTTGCTGTTGTTGAGGGGTTTGTTGTTGATTTTGCGAATTTTGAGACTGTTGTGGTAATTGAGGGTTTTGAGGTTGTTGTGTTTGAGGAGTTTTTCCCTCATTTTGCACCAAAACAAGCAACTCTACCATGCTTTTTGGCAAGTTTAAAACCTCTTTTATGTAAACAGCTCTGTCAATACTCGCAAGGTTATTCATTCTCAACTGTTGCGGATTTACAAAATTACGTTGAACATTGTTAATAATATTTTTGTGCGTTTGTTGTATTAAATCTTTGGCAACACTATTCTTTGGCGCAGACTCTGTATTAATTTGTGCACTTGCACTCTTAAGATTCGCCATTTTTTGATTTAATTTAAGTTTTAACCAATTAACATTGTCCATATTAATTACTATGCCATTGTTTAGCTGTTTTCAAACACTAAGCGATAGGTAAATATGATTGTGGGTAACTGTAATCTTCTTTAAAACCTATGTGTCTGTACATTTTCAAGGCTGGAATATTATTTGTTTCAGCTGAAACATTCACCTCTGTAAAATCTCTTTCGCCTGAATGTGCTTTATTCAAAATATGTTCTACTGATTTTTTAATTAAATGTTTTGCTAAACCTTTTCCTTGGTGGTCTTTTTTAATTGAAACAAGCGGAATATTTGCAATTCTGCCACCTGTAATGTTTGTAAAGCAGAAACCGCAAGGTCTTCCATTGTGTAAAAGAACACTTGTTGATTCAGGTAAAAATTCACCGTAAACACCGTTTACGATTTTGTCTAAAATGTCGTTTGTACCTTCTTTTGACAAATATCTTGGGTCAAACAATCCATCAGAAGCTGTTTTGAAACCTTCGTGAATAACGTCAACTGCTGCATCAAAGTATAAATCGTCCCAAGTTACAACCTTGTAGCTTTCGTCTTGAGGTTCATTTGATACACTTCTAAGAATTTCTTCTGAATTTTTGTTATCCATCATAAATCTAAGAACTGCAAGACCTACAAATTTGAAACCATAGTGTGCAATATCACTTGTGAATGAAGATTGAACGCCTAACAATGGGTAGCAAACTACCTTTTCTTTTCTTTCGGCTTCTGTTTCTTTCATAAATCTTTCCATCAACAATCTGCGTTTTGTTGTCAAATCTTCGTTACCCAAACAGTGAATAACGTTCAATTCGATTGACTCAGAAATTGCTGTTGTATAAACTAAAAACGCTGTCGGAATATGATTTTCCAATAGAACAATACATTTCACATATTCTTTATCAACCGCATCTACAAAATCATCGTATTCTAATGGATCAAGTTCAAACATGTAGTCTGTTCTTGCCACTGAACGAAAATCATTATAAACTCCGCCAAAGATTTTATAAAGATTTGAATTTAGTATCTCGGTTTGATAATTAGCGTTTTCCATAGTTTTTCCTTTATAAAGTATGATGCATTTTTTCTTTTTTAGTATCTAGATATCTTTTATTATATTCCGTAATTTCTGATTTGATATGCACTATATCGTGTATTTTTAATCCATAACCCTCTAAACCGACGATTTTTTTAGGATTATTTGTAATCAAATTGAAGGTTGTAAAGCCTATATCACGGATAATTTGAGCACCTACACCGTAATCTCTTAAATCCTCTTTAAAACCTAAAGAAAGATTTGCTTGAATTGTATCTTCACCTTTTTCTTGCAAAGAATAAGC
>CALAFU010000153.1 GCA_937891325.1 uncultured Candidatus Melainabacteria bacterium
TAACCCTTATAGACTTATAGTCTTAAAAGTAGGTCAGGCATTGCCTGACAATACCTACCCTAACGCGTGAGCCTTTTCTGCTGTCTTTCTAACCACTTCTGCAAAAAGGTTAGAACTATTTAACGCCTTCATTTCACTAACGCCAACTTCTGTACAACCACCTTTTGTTGCAACACTAGCAACAAGGTCAGGCACAGACTTTGTTGTGTTTTGAACCATTTTAGCTGAACCGATTGCAGTTTGTAGAGCAAGTGTTAAGGCTTTTTCGTAATCAAGTCCTAGTTTTGCACCAGCTTGCGCAAAGTCTTCAAAAATTTGATAGAAGAATGCAGGTCCAGAGCCTGAAATTGCGGTTACGATGTCAATTTGTTCTTCTGTGACTGTAACTACTTTCCCAACTTGTGAAAGCATTTCTGTAACAAATTTTTCTTCTTTTTCAGTTGCAAGTTTGCCTAAACAAATTCCACACATACCTTCTGAAACAAGCATTGGAGTATTTGGCATAACCCTTACGACAGGTGATTTGTCAACAATGGCTTCTATTTTAGCGGTGCTTACACCTGCTGCGATAGAAATAATAAGTTTTCCGTTGACCTCGTCCTTGATTTCTTGTAATACGCCTTCAATTTGGTTAGGCTTTGTTGCTAAAACGATTATTTCAGAGTCTTTAGCAACTTCCTTGTTGTTTGTGATAACTTTTATTTTCAAAATTTTACTTTTTGCAGAGGCAGACTTATCTGTGTGAGTTGTTGCATGAATGTCTGAAGTGTGCATGAAACCTGAACTTAAAAGTCCTTTGATAATCGCACTTGCCATTTCTCCACAGCCCATAAAACCTAATTTGTTACTCATTGTTACCCTGCCTTATATTTTTAGTTGACTAAAATCTATTTTTCTTTTACTATTAAAATAATAATATAAAAGTAAGCGAAAAGGAATACAAAAATGAAACGCACACTAGAAGGAACAAAAGCTAAAAGACAAAACGTAAGTGGCTTCAGAGCTAGAATGGCTACTGCTGGCGGACAAGAAGTATTAAACAGACGTCGTGCAAAAGGTAGACATAAATTAGCAATCTCAGCTTCAAAACGTGCTTAGTCGAGTTTATAGATTAAAAAAGAATTCAGCATTTACAGCTACATATAAGGTAAAAAATTCTTTATACCTTAATGGTGTGGCTGTTTTTGTCGGTTTAAAAAAGAAAAATCCCGACGATGTTACAAAAGTCGGTTTTGTTGTGAGCAAAAAAACTCATAAACGCGCAGTTCAAAGAAATCGCCTAAAACGACTTATGCGTGAAAGTTATAGATTAATGCTTAAATCGAATAACTTGGGTAACTCAAATTTGTATATGTCGCTAATTTTTGTAGGACATGAAAGAGCTTTGGGCAAACCTTTTAGCGAAATTCAATCAACCATGGAGGCTTTGATAGCAAAAATTAATGATTGATGGAATTATCACACCAGATTTGCAAGATTTAGACGAGGTTATGCCCCATGCCCCTTATCCCATCTACCCAACAGGACAAAAAGATGCGGATAAAAGCCATGTTCGTTATGCTGCACCTGATGACCAGCACCCAACCTTGTCGATTGTAGACCCTATTTTGGATAAATACGGCGAACCGGTTATAATGCCTGGGCATTATAAATTGGACTTGTCACCTGATAGAACACATATTTTATTTATACAGGCTTATGATGTGGTGGCGAGAGTTCCTGTGTTTAAGCTAGAAGAGGATGAATCTCAAGCTCAGAAACAATACGACAAAAAAGAGCAAAAAAAGGCTAAAAAGGAAAAGAAAAAGCGTGAAAGAATTGCAAAAAAGTACGATGAATTCGGCTTGAAACCTAAGCCAGAGTATATTTATTCCAATGCAGAAATGGAATATGTTCAAGACGGTGGATATCTGTTAATCAAGTACGAAATGGGCTCAATTCGAGCTTGGGGCGCAATAAAACAAGATAACTATTGATTTTTAAAATATTGCATGATAGAATAAGGGCAACAAAATACATTAACATTGAAGGTGGTGAAAAAACGATGCCAGAAATTAAAGTAGGCGAAAACGAATCAATCGAAAGCGCATTAAGACGTTTCAAGAAAAAAATTCAAAAAGCCGGCGTTTTATCTGAAGTAAAAAAACGTGAACGCTATGAAAAGCCAAGCGTAAAAAGAAAACGCAAATCTGAAGCAGCTCGTAAGAGAAAAGTTTAAGATAAATAAAAAAACACTCGATACCAATCGGGTGTTTTTTTATGTCATAAGTCTTCATGCTTGTCAAAAACTAAAAAATAGTTTATACTAAATGGAAAATAAGGAGAAAATGATATGCTTGGATGTATTAAAAATAAAGCCCTTCAACTTTTTTGGGGGTAAACACTAGTATTAACGCGACTTTTAGGCTTGATGAATTGAAGTCTAATTTGATGTTTTTGTTGCGTAGAATAAAAGCATTCTGTCACCCTAAATTTATTTCAGGGTCTCAAGAACATGAGATGCTGAAACAAGTTCAGCATGACAACGTGTTTAACACTCCGTCATACCGCGCAAACGAAGTGCGTTGCGGTATCTTTAAAAATCTAAAAAAATCCTTTGCCTTCACACTTGCAGAAACCCTAATCGTAATGGGTATTATTGGCGTGGTTGCAGCACTGACTATTCCAAACTTAAATTCTTCAACAGCTGACAAAGAAAAAATTGCGAAACTTCAAAAGATATACTCAAATCTTAACGATGCTTTTGGTAGAGCTGAAGCTGTGTATGGTCCATTTGCAGAATGGCAAGATGATACATTTGTTTTCTTTGACCGTATGGCTGATTTCTTAAAAATGACGAAAAAGAATGAAGCATATCCGGTAACACAAAAGGATTTAAATGGTGCTACCAATATGTATATGGCTCTTCCGAATTATTATTATATTTTACCTGATGGGGCTGTAATAATAGGAGAGGCAACAGCAGAGGCTGAAATTGGAGATAACCATACAATGGATATTTTAATAGATTTGGATGGAGTTAACAAAGGTGCAGGAACATACGGTAAAGACTTGTTTATATTTAAAGCCTATAGCATAGAAAACAGAGGTATACGTCCTTTGGGTGAGGATGATACTAATAGTAATTTAACAAATTTAAAAAATAATTGTTTTAAATTTGGCGTAAGTTGTTCAAGTTGGGTAATCAAAAATGGAAATATGGATTATTTGAAAGCTGATAGAACAGGAAAATGTCCGAATGGAAAAACTTTGGATATAACAACTAATACAAGTTGTAAATAAAATTGCAAAAATTTAGGTGAAGTTTATATTTTGTCCGTAAAAATACGTACGTATTTTTACGGACGCTTTTTTACGGACAGACATGCCTAAAATAAAATGAATACACAGGTTATGAGACTTGAATTTGCCTTAGTGACAGGCGGGGTTTGTTTCTTTAGAAACAAACCCCGCCTAAATGGTTGTATATTCTATGCTTTACCGATTACTTTAAATTAGGTAAATTGTTTATAAAGTCTGCAACTCCGTTGTTGTTTGAGTTTGCAGGTGGTGTCATGGGTGTTGTTGTAGATGTACTAGGACTTAACACCTTGTTGATAACGTTCTGAGCGTTTGTTTTTGCTGTGTTTAAGGTATTTTGTAAATTTTGTTGTGTCTGACTCGGTTGAGATACAGTTGTTGTAGTACCTTGAGAACTTGCTTGAGGTGTAGCTAGCCATTTGAAGTATGATACAGAGCTTGTAGACTCTAAAGAACCGTTTATAGCTGCCTTAAACTCTTTTGTGTTGGCTTGAGCTGGCGATAAATCAGGCAATAGAGCCAAATTTTCACCGCTAGGGTTAGTTGTCATCTGGTTTATAAGCGATGAAGTAACCGCACCAATCTTTGGTATAGAGGCTATCAGGCTATTTACAGAAAAGTTGCCGATAGGTCCTAAAACGCTAACAACCTCGTTAGACAAGCGTCCTAGGATAATTAGGTCAGCTCTGTTGTTCAAAATGTTTACACGACCTTTTATGTACATACTCATTGCAGGGCCTGATGTTTGGATTCTTTCAAGTGTTGCCCAACCGTTAGATAGTGAAACTGCGCCTTTTATATACTTGAATTCGCCTGTCTTCTTTACTTTTACAGCCCCTACAACACCGCTCATGGTTGTTTTTAGTATGTTATTAGCCAAAATGTTTTGTGCATAAAGCAAGTTTTCTAACTTACCTAAAGCGCCCATTTGACCGTTAGAAACAATGAATTTTACTTTACCTTTAAGGCTTTGCATTATTTGAATGTCTGTTAAGCCTCTTGCAGTAAAGTTTATGGCATCAAAATCTAGTGAACCGTCCATTAAATTGCGCATTCCGGTACATGCGTATAGTGCTGAATTAGCGTTTAAGTAGCGCCCTTGAAGGTTTATGCCTGTGCTTGAGTACAATAAATTGTAAGTAATTTTGCCTACAATCTTGCCCCCGTAAGCACTTGCGCTTATATTATTTAATTTGAATAAGTTGTTGTATAGGTTAAAGTCAGATGTAACGTTAGTTGCAACGATTGTACCTGACGAAATTCGCTCTACTTTTGCGTTTCCGCTTGCAATGGCTACTCCAGCATCAGTACCTGGGGCAATATTACTTTGAGGAAGTAGTGAAATCATCTTTGTAAGGCTGTCTGCGTTTATGTTTTCAGCGTTGAAAGTCATAGAACGTATGTAAATACCACGATTGAAGTTACTGTTCATTGTTGCAATAATTTGCATTACTGAATCTGCGACTTTTATGTTACCGCAATATACGTCTATAAGGCTTTTTGTGGCATTTACAGTGATGTTTTTTCCTACAGTTTGAATACTTGGTAATGATGCATAAGGAATGTTTATCTTACCTGTAATTACAGGGTTTGTGACTGTTCCTGATACGTTCAAGTCACCTTTTACTTGAACTTGAGAGTTTGTAAATGTTGGAACGCTTATTGTTACTTGATTTGGAATAGAAATATTAAATCCTGAAATGTTTTGAACTTTGCCAAAAAGGTTGTTAATAGAGCCTTTTGCCTGCATTATTTTTGTTGAACCTGACAAATTAGCGTTGAAGTTTTCAGTTATACCGTTGTTGTGAGAAAGAGCGTTAATACTGATATTATTGACTTTTAGCGTATTGTTCTCAATTTTTAAATCAGCATTAATCAATGAAGTTCTGCCTCTTAGCGAATTAATGTCGATGATTGACAGGTGGTTATTGTTGTTTGCTAAAATTTGTGCGTTAATTGTTTGAACTTTTGAATTGCCTGAAATCTTTGCTATAATTGGTAAACGACCTGTAGCTTTAACATTGTTTCTAATGCTTTTATCAAGAGATGAGCGGATATCGCTTGCGCCCAATAACCCTCTAGCTGTGACGTTGATGCTTAAATCTGAACTTTGATAGTTCTTAATTTTGCCAAGAACGCCTATTTTAGAGTTATTCAGCATTACATAAACAGAACTTAGGTCAATATCTTTTTCGTTAAAATTAATTTTTGAATTAGGAATTGAAAAAGTCGGTAAACCGCTCATAATAACCTTTAAGCCTGTAATGTGTCCTGTTCCGTTAATCTTTGCGCCCTTTGTAGTAGCATCAATCTTTGCAAGAGGAAGAATAACGCTAGTTTTGTTAGGTTTGTTGTATAGGTTAATATTTTCAACTGCGACATTAATTTGCGGTACAATAGAGTCCAATTTACCTTTAATAATGCCGTTTAGCGTGATATTACCAGATTTTATGTTGTTTTCTTTAAGAGCTTGAAGTTGACCAATAGCAAGCAATGCGCCTTTTAGCGGAATTTTATTGGCTACAATCTTGATATTTGCGTATGCGTTAGTATCAATAGCCCCTGTAAGCGACAATGGCGCGCCATTGAAGTTCGCTGAAGCCTTAGAAATATTGATTCTATTAGATGAGAAGTCAATATCGGCTTGAATATTTTTTAGTGCGATATTATATAAATTATAGTAAATATTAGCGTCTGAAACCTTCAAATAACCACTAGAATTAATGGTTTTGAAGTCACTCTTGATATTGAAATTAGCCTTAATTTGACCATTTGCTTGAACTGCGTTTAAATCTGTTACTCCAACAAGTGGAAGTACTGCATTTACAAGTGAGAAAAGGTTTTTAAGCTCTAATTTGTTAGATTTTACGTTCAAATCTATGTATTGATGCTTACCATATTTGAAAATACCGTCTACACTTGCTTTTTCACTAATGTCTGTATAAAGTTCAGAAAGGATTTTTATGCTTTTACCTTTTAATTCTAAATCCAACGAACTTGCTGGAAGTTGCTTTCCTTGAACGATTGCAGACATATTTGTAATGTTAATTTTACCATCAGTCTTAATGTCTTCTATTGAGCCAGAAAGTCTTGCTACAGCTTTGATATCGGCTGTTAAGTTTAGTTTGTATAAGTTTTTAAATATAGTTATAATGTTGATTTGAGTTGTTTTTTCGTCGGTTTTATCTTGTGAAATTTGCGTAAAATCAGGCATTACAAGTGATGTAAGGTCTAAATCGTAAGTGATTTGCTTACGTTTGTCTAAAAGCATTTCACCGATAGCTTTAAACTTGATTTTTTTGTTTAAGATAAAGTCAGAAACCTTGAAATCATTACCTTTTACAGAGTAATGTTTGTCTGTAGTGTTGTCAATAAAGGTTATTGAGTATTTTTTTACGACAATGTCAGGCATATTTTCAGAAAACTCAAGTCCATAAGGTAAAACCATTGCGGTTTGTGTGTTTTGAGCGTTATTGTCTGATGTTGGAAGAAATTTTTCTATTGTAAAATGACCGTCTTTTTCTACCCCAAGACGAGTAATAATCTTGTCTACGGCGATTTTGTTTATTTTGATTTTTTTTAGAGCCAAATATGGTAAAGAAACTGTTGCATCAATGTTATCAACTTGCGCAAATTTGTCTCCGTTTTTGTAAAAAGCGTTGATTTGACCGACTTTTACGCCTGCTGAAAGGTTCCAAGTTGTCGAAACTTTTACCTTTTCAAACTTTATAATAAGCCCTTGATTAGGGTTTTTATCGTTATTTAGCTCGTAATTATAATCTTCTAATTTTACGAATGCAGGAACGGCAAATAAAAATGCCAGGTAAGCAATTACAAAAAGCGTACTAAATGTAATTAGACTTATTTTCAAAGCCTTCATTATCTTCTCCTTTATAGGTTTTTAACTCTTGAAAATACCTCTGTGTCTGGGTCATCGTATGTATGAGTAAAGAAATATGCGCTAGATGCAACCATTGCGGCGTTATCTGTACAGTATTTCATTTCTGGGGCATGTACTTTTATTCCAAGATTTTCTAATTCAAACATTTTTTTACGAATTTCGCTGTTAGCGGCTACACCACCGGCGATTACGGCTTGCTTGTAACCTGTTTCTTCAAGTGCTTTTTTTACTTTTTTAACTAATGTTGAGCTTACACATTCTTGGAATGAGGCACAAATATTGTTTATTGGTAATTCTTTACCCTCAAAAGATTTAACCAAGCGTAATACAGCAGTTTTTAAACCGCTGAAACTAAAGTTATATCCGTCAACTTTGGCTTCTGGTAGTTTGAAAGCGTGTGGATTACCTTCTTTTGCTAGTTTATCAAGTGTTGCACCTCCTGGGTAAGGTAAACCCATTAGTCTTGCAACCTTGTCATAGGCTTCACCTACTGCATCATCAATGGTTTCGCCCATAATTGTTATATCTGAATTTGATTTAACGTTCAAAACTTGAGTGTGTCCACCACTTACTAATAACGCTACAAAAGGCGGTTTTAGGTCTGTATTCAAGTAATTTGCGCTAACGTGACCGTTTAAGTGATTTATTCCAATAAATGGTTTATCATAAATAAGGGCAAGTGTTTTAGCTGCATTTAAGCCTACAAGTAAGCAACCTACCAACCCTGGTCCGACAGTACCCGCGAAAGCGTCTATTTGTTCAGGTTTTAAGCCAGAACTTTCAAAGGCTTCTTGTATTACAGGATTAATCGTATCTAAATGCTCACGAGCAGCAATTTCAGGGATTACACCGCCATATTTTGCGTGAGTTTTGATTTGAGATGCAACCACATTTGCAAGCACTTCTCTGCCGTTTTTAACGATTGCGCAAGCTGTTTCGTCGCAACTTGATTCAATTGCCATTATGATATTATCAGCACCTTCGCCGATTTCAACTTCTTTTCCTGTAAAAAAACTTTTTTTCTTCATATTTGTATTATAATACAAATATGAATTTTATAGACAAAGCAAAAATTAAAGTTATTTCGGGTCACGGTGGCAACGGTGTTGTTGCTTGGCGTCGTGAAAAATTTGTTGATAAAGGCGGTCCTGCTGGTGGTGACGGCGGACGTGGCGGTGATATTTATTTAGTTGCTGATGAAGGTTTATCAACACTTTTAGATTTCAAATATAAATCTGTTTTCAAAGCCCAAAGCGGTGAAAACGGTAGAATTAAGAACCAATACGGTAAAGGTGGCGCAGATTTAAAAATTAAAGTGCCAGCCGGAACTGTTGTTCGTGATTTAAAAACTGACAAAATTATTGCAGATTTAATTCACGACGGGCAAGAAGTTATTATTGCAAAAGGCGGTCGTGGCGGTCGTGGTAATGCTAAATTCTGTACTCCACAAAAGCGCGCTCCTCAATATTGTGAACCGGGAGAACCTGGTATTGAAAGAGAATTAGCGTTAGAATTGAAACTTATTGCTGACGTTGGATTGTTGGGTATGCCAAATGCCGGTAAATCAACATTTATCAGTGCAATAAGTTCAGCTAGACCTAAAATTGCGGATTATCCATTTACAACGTTAGTTCCAAACTTGGGTGTTGTAAGAAAGCCAACAGGCGACGGCTACGTTGTAGCAGATATTCCAGGGTTGATTGAAGGTGCGTCAGAGGGCGTAGGTTTAGGTCATGACTTTTTAAGGCACGTTGAAAGATGCCGTTTCTTAGTTCATATCGTGGATTTAACTCAAGAAAATCCAATGGAAAATTATGACAAAATTAACGATGAATTGGCTAAATATTCAGATAGATTGGCTAATTTGTACCAAATTGTAGCGTTGAATAAGATTGATGCTGTTGATGAAGAAACTAAAGAAAATTATTATAAACAATTCAAAGAAGTTGCAGATGATGTGTTCTTAATTTCTGCGGCAACACACGAAAATGTTGATAAATTGACTTATTTTATGGCTCAAAAGGTTGATGAAATCGAAAAGCCTGTTTCTGACGTTGTTGTAGAAGAAGACACTGGTGCTTATGATAATGACGACAGTAGTTTTGAAGTTATCAAAGTTGCAAAAGATGCATTCATTATTATGGGTGGTAAATTAAAACGTCTTGCAAGTGTTACCGATGACAGAAATCGCCAACAAATTTTGCGCTTACAAAATGTAATGCAAGGTATGGGCGTGTTTGATGAACTCCGCAAAAAAGGTATAAAAGACGGGGATACGGTTGTTGTCGGCCACTTAGAATTTGAATTTTATGACGACGAATTTTAATAAAAGGGTACTGCATACAGTATCCTTTTTTAATACATGTTTTTCAACATGTTGATATTTTTAGAATTATCATTATAAACCAATTGGGGGATATTTGAACGAGTTCCCTTAAATTTTTGCCTGTTTTATCCGATAATAGAAATAGCGAGGTTTTATATTATGTTTTCCCCAATGATTCAAAATCTAATATCATCGAGTGGTCAACAAGTTGCAATGCAACGTGCTGTTCAATTGAACTCATATTTGAACCCTCCTAAATTGTCTAATGTTGACATGCCGAAAGATGTCGACAAAAAGTCTTTTGCTGAAGTTTTGAAAAATTCTAAAGCTCAACAAACAGACAAAACAGGTTTTGGCACTTTAGTTAAAAATCCGTCTGAAACTGTTAAAGCTAAAATTTTAGGTTCTAATAGCAAATTCGGTTCTTTAACAACAGGCTTAGGCAACATAAGTGCATTAACAACTGCATCTTCTACAACTTCAATTCCGGAAGTTTCTCGTAACGCTCCAAAGGCTCAAATCTTAGCTATGATTGACAAAGTTGCTAAAAAACACGGTGTTGATCAAAAGTTAGTTAGAGCTTTAGTTCGTCAGGAATCAGGTTTTAACCCTAACGCTACATCACACTGTGGCGCACAAGGTTTAATGCAATTAATGCCTGCAACAGCGAAAGGTTTAGGTGTTACAGATGCTTACAATCCTGTTCAAAACGTTGAAGGTGGCGTTAAATACTTAAAAGGTTTATTAAACAAATACAACGGTAACGTAATCTTGGCGCTTGCAGCCTATAATGCAGGTCCTGGTGCTGTTGACAAATACGGTAACGTTCCACCATACAAAGAAACACAAAACTACGTAAAATCAATTTTGGCTAATTATCTATGATGAGTTTATTTAATTTTATATACAGATATTTTATAGTTTTATTCGGTCATTCTACTGGCGCAACCAAACAATATCATTGAATATTATTAGTACCATAAGAATGATTAAAAGGGTGAAGAAAACAGTACCTATTTTTTCTACTGTTTCGTCTTTTAGTCTTCTTCCGCGGATTTTTTCAATGATTAAGAATAAAATGTGTCCGCCGTCAAGTGCTGGAATTGGCAAGAAGTTTACGATTGCTAAGTCCATAGAGATTATTGCTGTAAGTAGTAATCCGTAGAATAAACCACTGTTTTGAATGATATCTCCGCCAACTTTTGTAATCGCAACAATACCATGCAAGTCTTTTAGTGGAACTTTGCCTGTAAAGATTTGTCCAAGTCCATAAACCATATAATATGTGTTGTCGTACAAGTATTTTGTTCCGTATTTTAGAATTGATTTTACACCTTGAGTTTTAATCAAAACTTCTTTAGATTCAAGTTGTACGCCGATTTTACCTTTTTCATCAGGATTGAAGGTTTTTAATGTTAGGTATTTGCCGTTTCTGTCAACTACAAAGTTTAGCGGGTGAGTGTTATCCGCCATAGCCTTAGACAAGTCTCTTAGTGTAAATTGTTCATTGCCTGTAATGTACTTGTTATTTGTTAGGCTATCTCTAACTTTTACTTGAACTTCTGTTAATTTTTCGTCGTTATTTTCAGGTTTTACAATGCCCACTTCTTCCTCTTTTTGTAAGCCGATTGAAGGCTCAGTTTCTCTTTCCGGAAGTTTTACTGTAACACCTTTTGGAATAACTTCATCTTCTGTGAATACAAAGTTAATTTCCTTTAATTGCAATAAATATTTATCTGCTAAGTTTTTGTTGTAGTAGCCGTCATTGCTTTTGCTTAGGTTGATTATAGTAAGCAATGAGTTTGTATTTGTGATTTTTGTGCCGTTTAAAGAAACAATTCTATCACCTTTTTTAATACCTGATTGCCAAATAGGGGCTGTTTTTTCGGCAACGATATCGTTGACATAAACATCATATTTGCCTGCTGGCATGTAACCCCAATGGAATGCTGCAAGATAAACAATTATGAAAGCGCAAATTACGTTAAAAATAACGCCAGCAGAAACAACTACCGCTCTTTGATAGATAGGTTTGTTTAAAAATCTGTCTGGTGAATCTTTGTCTAATTCGCAATCTTTTTCGTCATCAGGGAATGAAACATAACCGCCTAATAAAAATGCGTGAACTAAAATTGTTACATCACCAATTTTCTTTTGAAATAAAGTTGGACCAATTGGTAGCCCAAATCCGAACTTTTCTACTTTTATCCCGAACATTCTTGCTGTAATGAAGTGACCGAATTCGTGCACTAGAATTAAGATACTCAACAATACAAGCATTATTAAAATTGACATAATATCTCCTTTTTCTATAATATATTTTATCATGAAAAATTTTTTGTTAAGTCTTTTAGATTGGATTTATAAAAAGAAATGTTATTTTTGCGGAAGCTCTAAAGAGTGCGTGGCAATGTGTAGCAAGTGTTATGATTCAATGTCGCATTTGCCACTAGAAGTTAACAGAACAATTTTGAACGCAAAGATTTATGCCTGTGGACTTTACGAAAAAACAATGCAAAAAATGATTAGAGGTTTAAAATACCATAATCAGAGAGATTTGGCATATTATCAAGCAAAATTTATGTGGGAATATTGGAAAAATTTAGATATAACAGAAACTTTTCAAGTTGTACCTGTTCCGATTTATAAAACAAGACAGAAAAAGCGTAAATACAATCACATGGAGCTTGTCGGTGAGGAATTTTGCAAACTTTCCGGATATACATTAAACACCGAACTTATAAAAAGAATTAAGGATACAAAACCTCAATATAATTTGAAAAGATTTCAAAGAATGGAAAATTTGGCAAATGCCTTTGAGGTTGATAAATCGGCACTTTTAGATATGCCAATTCTATTGATTGATGATATTTGCACAACAGGTTCAACCTTTGAATCTATGATTAAGGAATTGAATAAAAATAATATTTATAATATAACATGTTTAGCGACAGCAACGGTGGAGTTTTAGATGAAAAAGATTTTATTTTTAATTTGTTTAATGTTTTTAGGTTCAAATGCATTTGCTTTTGACTGTGATTCAGCATCTCAATGCACAATTATTGGTAAAAAGTTAACAGACCAAAAAGAATACAAAAGTGCAATAGAATGTTTTGATAGTGCAATTGCAATGGACGAAAATGATGAATTTGCTTATGCGTTCAGAGCAAAAGCGAAGTATTACTTAAAAGATTATGAAGGCGCAGTTACTGATGCAGAAAAATCTTTAGAGCTTAGAAAAACTTCTTACGCATACAACGCAAGAGCAAATGTAAAATTTATAAATGGTGATTTTCAAGGTGCAATTGATGATTTAACAAGTGCAGTCGAACTAAATCCAAAGTATATGCAATGTTACGAAATGCGTGCAAGAGCTAACGTAAAATTAGAAAATTATGTAGATGCTCTTAAAGATGCAGGCATGGCAATGAAATTGGATAGTGAATTCTCTCAAAACTATGAAGTTAAAGCAAGAGCAGAAATGGGCTTGAAGGATTATCAAGCTGCTTCTCGTGATTTTTCTATTGCTTCAAGAATGTACAAAGCAGAAGGAAATAGAAAAGCTCATAGAGTTACAAAAAAACTAGCAAAAAAATGCGAGAGGAAAATTAAGTGATAATTGCTGAATTTGCTAAATATTTGCAGCAGCATGATGACGAAATTATTGAACATAAATCAAGTTGTAGCTTGCTTTGTGCTTGGGTTTTGTCGATTTTAGAAAGAAAACCTAAAAATAACGTTGAAAAAATTGTTCATGCCGAAATTGCTCTAGCAGAGAATGAATACGGAGAGTTTTTGCTAGTGGCAAAATCTGTGAGTGGACAAAAATTGACAAATGCTCTTTACAATTTTGCACTTAGTTATGAACAGCATTTAATGCGCAAGTGGTTGCATGATAAAAATGCAAATGACTTTAATAAATAATATTGAAGTTTTTTGTCCTTAACAAATTTTAAACTCATGCTTGATTTTAATTTTTGTTTTTCATAAGATATTTTTACAAACCGCAGACAGTTAGTGCCGAAAGGCTTAATGTAACAGCTAACCGAGGTCAAAAACTTAATTTAATAGTATTTTGATTGGAAATTTTGCGGCTTAATGTAGGCAAAATTTTTTTATGCTTACACAAAATAGGTCGATAAAAAGTAAATCCAAAGGAGAAAAAATGTCAACAAGAGCATTTAAAGATGAGAAAATCTCAGAAATTAAAGAAAAAGTTGATAAGGCACAAGTGGCTATCGTTACTGAATACCGTGGTATGACAGTAGAAGAAATCACAAAATTACGTCGTGAAATCCAAAAAAACGGTGGCGATTACATGGTTACTAAAAACACTTTGGCTAAAATTGCTATCAAGGATACACCTTATGAAATTTTAGCTGAAACTTTAAAAGGACCAATCGCTATTGCTTTCGGTTTTGATGACCCTGTTAGCCCAGCTAAAGCTTTGTCAAAATTCATGAAAGATGTTAAAAAAGGCGAAATCATCGGTGCAGCATTAGACGGCAAATTATTGTCAGCTTCTGAAACAAAGGCATTGGCATCTCTTCCATCAAAAGAAGAAATCTACGCAAAAATGCTTGGCAGCATCAATTCACCAGCATCTGGTATCGTTGGTTCTATCAACGCAGTTATGGCACAACTTACACGTGCTATGGCAGCTGTTAGAGACCAAAAGGCAGCTTAATTACGTAATTTCGTAGTTAACAAAAACAGTAATTACTCAGAAATTTATTATGAAAGGAAAATAAAATGAGCAACGTAGAATCAATTTTAGAATCAATTGAAAAATTAACTTTATTAGAAGCAGCTGAATTAGTAAAAGCTATGGAAGAAAAATTCGGCGTATCAGCAGCAGCTCCAGTTGCAGTAGCAGCAGCTCCAGCAGCAGGCGCAGCAGATGCAGGCGAAGCAGCAGATGCAGAAGTTACAGTTGTATTAGCTTCAGCTGGTGCTAACAAAATCGCTGTATTAAAAGAAGTTCGTGCTATCACAGGCTTAGGCTTAAAAGAAGCTAAAGATTTAGTTGATGGTGCTCCAAAACCAGTTAAAGAAAACGTTAAGAAAGAAGATGCAGAAGCTATCAAGAAACAACTTGAAGCAGCTGGTGCTACAGTAGAAATCAAATAGTTTTCTAAAGTAGAAAATATTTCTTTAAAAGGGCGGATTTTTCAATTGAAAAATCCGCCCTTTTCCATTGTCATGACTAAATTGTAAACAATTGTAAAAGCATGGTTATTACACTAGCAATTAATTTTTTGATGTACTTTAATTTTAATATACTAGTATTTATAAGGGAATGTGATGAATATTAATCCTGTAATGCCTCAAATTCAAA
>CALAFU010000154.1 GCA_937891325.1 uncultured Candidatus Melainabacteria bacterium
CACCCTTTGTGATTACCATGAACTGTACGATTGTAATAATCAAGAAGATTACAACCCCTACAACCATGTTACCACCGGTTACGAAGTGTCCGAACGCTGATACAACTTCACCCGCATCACCTTTTGCCAAAATCAAACGAGTTGATGCAATAGACAAAATCAAACGGAACATTGTACCAAGTAGAATGATTGACGGAAATGCCGCCAATTCCAAAGGTTTCTGTACGTACAGGGCTATCATCATCAAGACAACCCCAAGTGTAATATTCATACTGATTGAAAAGTTAATAACCCAATTTGGCATTTCCATAAGCAAAATAAGTATCAGGGTCAATACAAACCCTGCTAACGCAAATTCACTTATAGGTTGTCCTCCACCTTGTGGTGCTGCCATTACATACCTTTCAATGTTTCTTTAATAATTTCTAGTTGTGTATCAAGTGACGCATCAACAATCCCGTTGTTCGTATTCAAGATACATCCGCCTTCTTCAATTGTATCGTCGCCTATGACCGTAATCTTTGCATCTATACCCATTGAAGAAATGTATTCAGGTAATTCCGTTTTAACTAAATCCACTTGCAATGGATTTAGTTTTACCGTAATACGAGGCTCTTCCTTTGACAAAGTTCGCATTACATCAACAATTGAGTTCAAGATTACCTGAGGATCTTGCTCAACTTCTTTTTTAATGATTTTTCTTGCAATATCAACACTTATTTCTAAAATATCAGGCGCAATAAATTCAAAAACTTCTTGTTTTGAACTAATAAAATCTGCTATTTTACTACGCAAAGCAATAATATCGCTTTCTGCCTGCTCAATTCCGGCTCTATAACCTTCTTTTGCTGCAGTTTCTTTAATAGTATCGGCTTCCTCTTGCGCTCTTGAAATAAGGTTTCTATCGTCAATACGACGATATCCACGACGTCTATCCCCGCGACGTCGCTCTTGTCTTTGTGAAAAATCAATGTTGTCTAAATCAAACAAATCAATAGGAGCTTCAACCTCTGGTGTTGGTTGAGGTTGAACTACCGCCTGCTGTTGAGGCATTGTCGCTTGAGGCTGTACAACCTGTTGCGCACGTTGCTCATTTGATTTATTTTGCTTTTTTATAATCATGATTGATTATATTATACACTACATTCAATATGTTGGGCAATAATGTTAGAAACTTTTGGTGGAAGTTCGTACAATTCGCCTTGTAGAGCGCTTGTTACAAACTTTTTAACATTCAATCTTTCGTTTCTTATCATTACTTCAACTTTTTCTCTAGTAGAATTTTTCAAAGCATTTCTAATTCTATATACAAGTTGGTTCGGGCTTGTCGAATTTTTACTTGGTAAACTTGTTTTGATTTCTTTTAAACATTGGATTGCAGTATTTGCATCAACTCTTTGGTTCAAGTCAGGCATTTGCATATACTGAATTACAAGCTGAGCATCTTGCGGATTGAATTTGTTCAAGATAGAAGAAACTTTGTCTTGAGATAAAGTTCTTAATAACAATGCTAAAGAAGCCAATTTGAAAGCTTTTTTGTCACCGGCTGGCAACTGAGCTTGAGGTACAGGCGCGCCACCTTGTGCTTGTTGCGCTTGTTGTTGAGCCTCTTGTTGCGCTTGAGCTTCGCGTTCTGCCGCTTGTTGAGCCTCAACTTCTTCCATTAATTGGTTCAAGTTGTTTTGCTTTTCAGCATTTTCTTTTAATTCTTCGTCAATGATACCGCGTTGTTGCAACTCATCTAGTGCCGATTGGTACGCTTGAATTACGTGGTGTTCAATAAGTTCTAGAATTTGGTCTTGCGGTAAGTTTTGTTTAATTGACTGTTTACCAATATCAAAGATTGTAAACGCAATCTTCTGCATTACACCGTCCCAATATTCAGGTTGAATACCAGAACGAATCAAGTCAACCGATTTGTGGAACGACCATTCGGCAATGATTTGGGTAAGCAAAATCGCCTGTTCAGCATTAAAACCTGCCTCTGCATCGTTTGAAATTGCTTCACCTGCCAAACTTGCGAAGTTTACCAAAGTTTTTACGACATAATCTCGTTGAAATTCGTCAAAATCCTTCGGCACAAGCTCTACGGCTTGTGATGATAAATCATTTGCAAATTGTTTGTAATCAAATCCTTCTATTGGCATTTTATTTTGAAATCCATTTCTCTATATTTTACTTTCTAGATGTTTTAACTTAATTTTAGGGTCAAATTTCGCTTTGGAGAGTCCTTGCGATTCCGAAACAAGTTCGGAATGACATAAAATTAAATTTCTAGATTTGTCACCCTGAACTAGTTTCAGGGTCCCTTTATAATAATCTAGCTTTCAATCCAGCTTCTAATTTTTTCACCTGTTTCGTTAGGATCTAGTGAATCAACGTCTGAACGGATTGCTGCAAGTGCTTCGTCAATTACTTGTGGTGGAATTTGAGGTACCATTTCTCTTTGTTGTTGTTCAATCAAACCTTGTTGTAATTGTGATTGACGTTCTATCAATTCGGCTGCCTTCATATTCATATCACGTAATTGTGCATCTTGTTCGCTTGCAATATTTCTCAATTGTTGCATTTCTTGTTGGTGTGCAATTTGGCTTGCTTTCAATTTGCTTGATACGACTGCGTAACCGCCTGTTAAGCATACGCCAACCATTGCTAGAACCAACCACCAAGGGTTACCCGATTCGTCTTTCTTAGGCAAGTTTTCTGGTCTATCTGTTGCTAAGTATGGTTCAATTGTTTCAGATAATGCAATTGTTACGTTTTCAGGTTTAACCTTTGGACTTGCAGCTCTCGCGATTAATTCTTTTAATTCTTCAAGAGTTGTGTCTGCGGGTAATGAGTTCTTTTCCAAAGTTACTGCGATAGAAATTTCTTCAATTACACCTGGTTTCATGTATTCATTAATTTGAGTTTTTGAAACGCCGTATTGAGTTTCTCTAGCTCGTCTTGAGTAGTTTCTGTTTTGAGATGAAGCAGTTGCTTGGCTTGCAGAACCTGGAGTTACTAAACCGTTTGGCAAGTATACGCTTACAGCATTTGCTCTGCCTGAACCTCTGCTATTATCTGATGATTCATCACCCAAACCTTCAACGAAAGTTTGTTCTGATACTGATGCTTTTTGGTTTGGATCATAGATAATGCTTGATTTTTCAACAGGAGATTGTTTCAATGATGTACTTACTGTTGCAATGAAGTTACCTTTACCAATTAATCTGTCTAATTGTGCGTTAACTTTTTGTTGCATGTATTTATCATTTTCTTCAACCTTTTGAAGCATTTCATCTTCAGCACCAATAATGCTTGAATATACGTTTCCGCTTGTATCTGTGATTGAAATATTATCTGCAGTTAAGCCTGCAACACTACCTAATAACAAGTTAGTAATTGCTTTAATTTTTAATGGTGGTAATTTTTCACCAGAAAGTTTTGTTGTTAATTGAACTGTTGCTGTAACAGGTTTTTGCATAGATGAGAACATTGTTTGTTCTGGAATTGAAATGAATACTGATGCGTTGTCAATGCCGTCCATTTTACGTATTAATCTTGCTAATTCACCGTTAATAGCTCTTGCTAAACGAATTCTTTTATCATCTTTTGTTGAAGTGAAATCGCCCTTATCGAAAATTTCCAAACCAACATTTTGGTCCATTAAACCGCTCTTAACGATTTCCAATAATGCCGCATCACGTTGGCTTTGGTTATAAGTACCTTTTCTTAATACGATTGAAGATTTTGTACCGTCCAAACTTCTTGAAGCTGTGATACCGATTTTTGCCAACAATGCTTGAATTTCAATAGCTTTACCGATGTTGTCAGTTGTCAACAAAACCATATCTTCTTGGATAGGTTTTTCGCTAACCATTTTAGCTTCGTTTGAATTTGCTTTATTGCCAGCAATCATAATTGCAGACATTATACCCAGCGCTAGTATTACTACTACCGCTGCGATAATTCCATATAATAAAGGTTTGTTTTCTAAAATTTTCTTTAAGTCCATATTTCCCCTGCTCAGTCTTTAAAGATTTTTTATTCGTTTATTATTAATTAATATTGTTACTACGCATTATCATTCTATACTTGAATTTGTGTAATTTTATCATACGCTTGAATGACTTTTGAAACTGCGTTTGTTGCAACTGTCAAAGTTACCTCAGCTTGTGACATTGCAATCATTACATCGTGAACATCAACGCCTTGATCACCGCTTGCAGCCTTTGCTAACAAGTCATCTGGCTTGTTCATCTGTTCGTTTACGTTTGAAACCATATTTGTCATTACGTCTTGAAAACTTTGTTTTCCGACAGGATTGTCTTCAATATTTGAAATTCTTGCAAAGCGCATGCCTGTGTCATAGGTACGCATTGATGGAATTTGTGAATTGAAATTTACAGAATTAAATCCGTTCATAATACACCTCGCTTTTATTTATTCTTCTCTCTTATTCGTCTTTCTTTTGTTTATTTTTAGTAAATTCTTTAAATTTAATCTTTTTGTATTACAGGCAAAATTTAAAATCATCTATCTGATGTAGCTATTTCTTAATGATTTGTTATGAAATTTCCACATGTGGGTTTACAAAACTTAATCAATCGGTTATGTTTTATTTATGGATAAAAACCCTCAAAAAATAAAAGAAATGTTTAATCAGATTGCCCAAGTTTATGACTTTAACAACAATTTAATGTCTTTTGGACAACACGTTAGGATAAAAAAACAAGCGGTAAAATTTTTAAACGCTCGTAATGCAAAAGTTCTTGACCTATGTACGGGAACAGGCGACATTGCAGGATTTATCGATAAATCGTGTGAGGTTACAGGATTTGATTTTTCAGAAAAAATGTTAGAAATTGCACGAAAAAAATACCCTTGGGTAAATTTTATTGAGGGTGATTGCACAAATTTACCGTTTGAGGATAACTCTTTTGATATCGTAACCATTAGTTTTGGGCTTAGAAACATTGAAGATTACGACAAGGCGCTAGATGAGATTTACAGAGTTCTTAAACCTAATGGACTTTTTATGCACTTAGATTTTGGAAAAAAGAACCTTTTAGGCGATATTCTTTTTGATATTATAATTCCACCTCTAGTAAAAATATTTTACAAGGATAATTTACCTTACGAATATTTAGTAAAATCAAAGAAATTATTTTTCAACGAGAAGATGTTGATTGAACTATTTGAGCGCCACAATTTGAAGTTAAAAGAAAAACACACAATGTTATTCGGTGGTGCCGGTTGTCAGATTTGCGAAAAATAGATTAAAAGATACCGCAACAAGCGCGGTATGACGGAGTATTAAATATTTTGTCACCCTGAACTTGTTTCAGAATCTCTTTTAATAAAGACTGTACGCCCTCGCGTTAAACGGCAACGTTCACCTACGCAACGAAAACTCAACGTTTACGTTGACTGCGGTTCACCTCTCACTTCGTTCGTGCCTCTGCTCGGGCGCAACAAAAAGTCTGTCAATAGAATTGGCAGACATTAAATAAACACGAGGATATTAA
>CALAFU010000155.1 GCA_937891325.1 uncultured Candidatus Melainabacteria bacterium
TTTGTACAACACCTCTAAACGATGGACCTTTTTTACAAGTAAGAACAAAATCAGAAACGTTTGTATTATTAACAATACTTTTAACAATATCTTTACCCTTAATCAAATAATCAATTACTGCCTTTTGACAAACAAATGCTGTTAACGGTCCAAGTTTAACTGTACCAGGTTTATGATAATCATCTAATAACCAAAGACCCTTACGTTTAATTTTACCACCTTCTTTAACAAGTAGATAATTGTTAACGTCACGTTGCCATATTTTATCAACATAATCAAATTCCATATTGATACCAGATATAGCAGTCCATTCAGCCTGTAGTGCTTTTACTTTATCTAAATCTTTACGACGACAATAAACGAGTATACCATCGGTATTTGTTTGAATTACTTTTAAACCATTTACATTATATACTAATTTATTTGCAAGAGTTGCCAAAAATATCTGTCCGAGACGACAACAACGAGAACACATATATGGGTCATATAATTCAAGATATTGATTACCAGACGCTCCATATGTTGTATTTAATACTAATTTATCCGCCTTTTGTATATCGTCTTCTTCGGGAGTACGATTAGGTTTATTTTTAAGTCTAATACGTTCTTCAAATATTTCAGTAAATATTTCAGGTCTTTTTACTGCACGACTTAGACAATCAAATTGTATTAACATCGATGGATAATATGATGAAGCATCTACATTTAATAACATCCATTCATCATTTGACTCTACATACAAATTATTTGCATATACACTATGTATACCACCGTTACCAAATGATACATCATTATTAAATAATTTTATTGCAAATGCATCTTTTGATGTGCGTAGTTTGTCAATAATATTTGTAGGTAAATTATCATAACAATAATCACGTATTTTTGCAGGTAAATCAATTTCGATTTTTTCTTCATCTAAAAAGTGAGTGCGTACGGCACCAAGAGCTTTTGCAACAAGTTTTGCATTTGTACACATATAACATTCGCGTTCTGATATGCCGAATTTACGACCAATTGCAAGTTTGGTTGCAATATATGTATGCATTATTTTATCACAATAAACCATCGATGCATAAACATCTTGTTTACAATAATATAGCATATCTGCCTTATCTTGTTTTGTCAAATCTTCTTTATTAAAATCTACAGAACTTTCAAGGATATTAAGACCTAATATTGCTTCTTTTTCTTTAAGTGTGCCATCATTGTCATCCATTAAGTCTTGATAACAAAGACCACTAATACGTTTCTTTGCAAAAGATTGTAAATGAATATGTTCTTTTGTTGAATAGGCTAAACTAGGATTGATAATTATATCGTTTATAATCTTAATTTGTTGTGGTGTAAAACCTTGATATATACCATTTGCAATAATTAAATCGTAACCTTTAATGTTATATCCACACATTACATATCCATCTTCACGTAATATTGTAAGTAATTTATCACGAGCATTTGGCATATCACTCGATACCCATATGAAATCTTCTTTAATAGACTCATTGTATTGTGTGTCTGGCATGTCACCAAATACACATAACCACCAATTTGGTGTAACTTCAAAGTCGAAAAATCTCATCTTCATAATATTACCTCTTAAAACGGTCTAAAATCTTTATTACAATTTTTAATGTGAAATACTAATGTTGGTAATTTACCTGCTTCTGGTTTACTACTACAGATTTCAGCATTATATAGTGCACAAATATCTTCTCTGAATGTATATGATGTAGGTCTATTTTTATAGCCATTTGCTACTGCCCAATCAGAGAACATTGCGTATAATGTTGAACATTTAACATCTAACACATCACCTGCTCTGATATCATTATCATATATCCATTCACTAACAGCACTTTGTTTACGTTTAAATGTATTTAATAATTGTTTATCACTTATCGTTATTCTAAACTTACCTTCTTCAAGAGCAAGTTTTATACCTTCAACCGCTTTAAACAAGAAATATTCCATATCTAAATCTGTTATTTTATTCATAAATAGAGGGTCAGGTTTTTCAATTTTGTGATTGAGTTCGATGAGAATAAGTCTACGATACAATCCACTCGTTTTATCCATTAAGCGAGGTAAACGATTACAAGAAAATACAAGCGTAACGTATGGTGTAAAATTGAATACTGGTTTGAATATTTGTCGAACAGCAACAATATTACCTGATACAATTGATTTAAAACGACCAGTTGACTCGAGTATTTTACCATCAACAGCATCGTCATCGATGTTTAATATTTTATTTGCAAGTGTTGCAAGATAATAATCTTTATCCATCGCGTCTAAGCCGACATGCGAACAGTTGATATCACCACCAACGAGTTTATGTAACAAGTTGGTATATGTTGACTTACCCGTACCACCTTCACCTTGAAACAAAAAGAACTTTTCAAATAAATTCTTTTTCAATAAACAATAACCGGCAACTTGATATAAAAAGTCTATTTTGTTTATATCACCATTTGTTAACTCTTTCATGAAATTATCAATACGTGGTGAATAAGCAGGGTCTGGATTGTATGACCATGGAATAGCAATTGTATTTATTTCAGTTTTATTAGGTTCTTCAATTTCTCCGGTTAATAAATTTAATATCCCATTTTGTACTGCAATTTTGTGCCATTCTTTATTAAATTGGTCAATACTTACTTGCGTTTTCAAACGTAAAAATTGTATAATTTCATTACGAGCAGTACTGCCTAAATCGGGACTTAATTCATAGTGTATCATTCGTTCAACATCAATATCGTCTATTTGTTTATAATAAACACCGTTAAACTTATAGAATGTATCACCATATGATATTAAGTCTGTTTTAGCTAATAACTGTTCAGCCAATTCATTATACTCAGAAGCTTTAGTTTTTCTTTCAAGTGTTTTAGATTTTGTTGTTTCACGAAGTACTGTTTTATAAAGTTCTGCATTTGTCATTGGTGTATCAAATAAGTTTTCATTGATTATGCGTAAGCTTTTTTCAATTTCTTTTTTATTTAACTTACCACATTTTTCTAATTGTGTACGCCATTTAAATAATGCATCATTTCTACCATCGCCATCAATCATACCAATGAACGACGGAGTATTATCTTTTAATATTGGCTTTAAAAAATATGGTATATCTTCTACAATATCACTCCATTTGCCCCATTCACGATGAGGGTCGTTACATGGCAATATTATATAACCTGTTTTATTTGCACGTGTCAATTGATATATTTAATGCACATTTAATACGCGCTTCAGATTTAATTGCTTCTGTTGTATCACGCAATAATATGTGCATACCTTTACTTGTATAATTATATGAGTATGCTACTTCAAATTTATCAAGCAATCGTTCAAGATATTCTTGTGAATGTTTATCATCAATGTTATCAATATCAACAACAACATATCCTTGTGGAACTACCCAACCTATTCTACCACCTTCTTCTAACCAAGCTTGCGCTTCTTCATATGATAATGGTTTCGTACTCCATCTATTCATTGCAGCTTTTGTATCAAACGCACTATCATACTCTTTATTTTCAAAAGCCTTTGTATTATAGGGAGCAATTTTAACAAAACCTGAGTTAGGATATATTCTATTTAATCTTGCAAGTTTCTCATCCATATTATACCTCAATAAGTTTTATATTTACCATCTTTGTTCCATTCACATTGTGGACAAACATACGAATAACGCCATTTGCATTTATAACACGGTAGTTTCATCGGGTCAATTGTTTGTTTATCTTGTTCTTTTTTATCGTCCATATTATGCTCCCTTAATCGACATAAATAAATCTGCCAATTTTTCTTTATTTTTTACAGCATTCCATATTTTTGTTTCAATCGTATCTTTAAATGTTAAAACATCAATTTGAACGTTTTCAGTTTGTCCCATTCGCCACACACGATGTATCATCTGATTATATTTAATGTAGGAATAATCAAGCGTATAGAATATCATATGCTTACACATTTGTAAATTAAACGACTCACAACGAGAACATTGTAATAACAAAATATGCGCATTACCTTGTTTAAAATCTTCTACAATTTCAGTATAAATACAACCGAGACTTGTTAATTCGTTGATTAACTGCTGCTTATCTTCATCAAACCGATATATAATGACAGTCGGTTCGTTCGGTATATATTTATATAGCCAATCTAATTTTTTATTGTGTTCGATATGATAAGTTTTACGATTACCATCTTCATCATATGTGTACAAATAACCATTAACTGCTTGATGTAATTTCTGTATCGCGGCAAGTTTAGTCATTGTTGTTTCATACTCTGGTATTTGAATAACACCTTGCTCGGCTTGCAAATATTCTTTAGTTGGTACATAAGGCAATTCGATTAAATTTACATTCAAATCAGGCATATTGTCATCGTCGTTATAACCTATACGTTGTGTATATTTTGCAATGTTTGTTTCCCAACCGACTTTATATTTCTTGTTTATTCCTATAGGTACAACTACCTGTTGACCATGAAAAAATTTCTTATCAACATCACAACATTGTGATACAAATTGAGTATAAGTTATTGAACCCCAATCGCTAATATGCATGTTGTGAAATTGACAATAAATATCAACATCATTATTGCCACGTGGTGTACCCGATAGACCCCATACATATTCAGTATTGCGAGATAATTGAAATACAAGTTTTGATGATTTAGCATTGTGAGATTTAATTTTATGACATTCATCAATTACAATAATATCCCATTTTATTGATATCAATTTTGCTTTTGTTTTATCTTGTATTGCTGCATTTAAACTCATTAACACTGTATTTTTAGGTAAAATATTTTGAGGTACTATTTCAGCATTCCACATATTTTTAATTGCATCAGCTGTTGACAAAATCAGTACTTTTGCATTACCTTTTTTCATTTTATCAACATCACGTATTGCATCAACACACGGATATGTTTTACCTTTACCTGGTTTATAATATAAACAACAATGTTTACGTTCCAAAAGAAACAAATAGCCGAGCTCTTGATAGTCTCGGCGATTTTGCAAATATTCATTATATAACATTATTATCCTCCGTTAAACGCAACATAAATGACTCTACTAAATTATCATCATCTGTTGCAAACCATATGCCATGTGCTTTCTTAATTTGTCTACCTACAATTTCTTGAGCATCAGATACATTACCTAAATATCCACTACGTTTCATTTCAATACCTACAAAAATACCAATTATCGCATCTTCACCAAATTCTTTAATCAATGTTTTAATAGATACTGGAATACATGCTGTTAAATCAGGACGACCTTTTTCAGTATACATATTTTGTGCATTTTTATAAACATAACCACCATATTTACGGATAGCTTTCATTGCACGTTCTTGAACTTTTCGTTCACGTTCAGTCTGAGCCATTTGTTACCTCCAAAAATAAATAGCCGTTTTACGTTTATGGTTTCGTACGGTGGCCAACCGAGCTGATATTAGCACCATGGAAGATATGAACAAGGAGTGTGAGTGGCAGGCGTGACAAGATTTGAACTTGTAATACTCAGAGTCAAAGTCTGATGCGTATACCAATTTCGCCACACGCCTATACGATGACCACCGAAGCAGTCATCAATATGATTATACAAAATCGTAGTCAATGATTTTGTAATTCTGTTTGGTAACAGTCGTCGTTTCGAATGTACCGTCATCGAGAGGCACTTTAACGTCCTGTTGATATTCTTGTGCTTCAACATGACCCATAAACTTTTTACCAATCAATTGATTACCAATCGTTTCATAATCACATTCAAATGCCGCAATTTTTTCTTTAGTATCGAGTCTGAGGCAGCACTTAATAAGATTATTATATGACCATCTTGCTTTCGGATTAAGCGAATGATAAATGGTAGTTTGACCTGCTTCAGATTTCGCAGTAAACACTGCCATCGGTTCGCCTCTCTTACTATCTTTCAATTCGTACGAAGTAATTTCAAATTCGAAATCGCCTTCCTTAGAAAGAAAACCTGCACTTTCATAATCGCTGAATTTTTCAACCATAATTTAAACTCCTTAATCGACATTCTCGTCGTTTTTTATTTTTTCAATTTCTTCAGTTTCGGGTACCATTACATTAGCACCATCTAATTTGCCTGTCGCCACGAGTTGTTGCCATTTATTGTAATTAAAATTTTCTACAAAATCGCCAGCTGTTAATAACATGTCTCTTGTACCGGTGTCCATTAACGGATGCGGACCGACGTAAGTTAAAAACTTAACGCTTTTCTCACCGTTTTCAAGAATAACAGTCTTACGACAACAATAAAATATATTTGAAGCATCCTTCATATATTTTACGCCAGTTTTAATTGTTACATCAGGCACAATACGTATTTCTTTGTTTAAACCACTCGTTTCAGTAATTTCTTGTTCACTCGTATGAAATAACCATACAAAAGTTACGCCTTCTTGTTCACTAAAACGTTTCATGTTATCTTTAATTGATAACATCATTTTTGATACATCGCCCCATTCTTGTTGCGATAATTGTCTGCCACCTTTACAAGCTTCCATATAAGATTTATAATCATCTTGTAAAGCACCTACTGTATCAATTACTATTGTTTTAAACTTATCTGCTCCAGGCTTTCTAAGTTCAGCAAGCAATTGAGCTAATTTTTCAATTGAAGTTTTATTTATTTTACCTCCAATCATTGGGTCATTAGTTAAATTTTTAACTTTAATGAGACCTTTTTGTACATCTGATTTATACTTTGTAAATAATACACGACCGCCACCATCACTACCGACCGATATATACAATATCGGCTTCGGATAACTACCGCTTATTAAAGTTTTACCAGACTTTGGTTTACCCATATACATGTCTATGCTATGAGTAATAAAGTTATCGTATTCCATAATACCTCCTATTTATTTGTTGAACCGAATGCACCATTTGTACGACGACCTTCTTTTTTAATGCACACAACTTCTTCTAAATGAAAATCACGAACTAACGGTACGATTACGAGTTGGCAAAATGAACTACCTGCCATATACTTTACATTTTCTGTACCAGCATTGAACACTATTGCATTTATTGTACCAGTATAATCAGCATCAATAGGACAACTTTGTACAATTATTCCGTTTTTTGCTGCTGAAGTACGAGCTACAAGATATGCAAATGTATTTGATTGTGGTGTATAAACAACATTTAAATCGATTATTTGTACTCGACCGGCGTATAATGTTACATCTTTATCAAGTACAATATCAATACCCGCATCGTTCTGATAACCACGTTCAAACCGCATAATAATTTTCTCCTGTTAATAAACATAAAATAAAGTAACCACACTGAGATAATTTATCTACATTTTGTAACGGTTTAACACTCCAATAATCTTTTTCACATTGTAATAATATTGGTAAATCGTGTTCTCTGAAATTTACAGGAATTAAAGGCATATTAAATACATCATTTGCCCATTCTTTTGACATTGCTAACAATTTTTCTTCATCTTTAAGATAATAATGTAAATTATTAGTAAAATGTGAATATGTACCAACATCTATACCTAATTCAACTGCCATCAATTCTTGTAAAAATGTAAACATGAATACATCATATGTCGTGCCAAACATCAAATCATTACTACGCATATTGACAATAAGATTTAATTTACCTTCACGTATATAAAAACTTAATGTCAATGTACATACATAATCTTTACTATCATATGTTTGTATCGGTTTAATATGAATTATTGCTTGACGTGTAAACGCGTCTTCTCTGAGTTTACTTTTAACCCAATCCCATTGTGAAATACCATTTGGTTGTTTATTAAAAATATAATAACCATATGCTGAATTATTTGTTATACCGTCGTCACTCAATTTTCTCCACATCTTTGAATATCGTTCGATATCTGTAACTTTATTACTACCTGACAAGTACCACATCAATTCACCAAAAATATATTTTTTAATATCTTTGCGAACGTTAGATGAAAAATTGAGTAATCGAGTATTAACATCTTTCAATTCAAAATAACAAGGAGTTAATTCTTTACAAAATTGTCCACGAACACATACTAATTTACCGTAATCATATACATCATCAATAAGATTACAGTATAATTTTTGAAAATCAGTTGCTTGCTCTGTTATCATTTTCTTCGTATACCATTGCTTCAAGAAGTATTAAATAATTTATCGCATCGCCAAGTTTTTCATTCCAAACATCATTTGAATATTGTTTATTAGTTTTAATCATTTGCGAAATTGATGCGAGATGTTTTGCCAACATACCCATGAGTGCTTGTTTATTTGTAATTTGTTGATAATCAGCTGCAATTTTAAAATTTATAAGCCTATCATCAGTTGACGATGTGTATTCAATACCTTTTTTAGTTAATACTTGCTGAATTTGTTTGATACGACTCGATACAATTTCATTCAGTTTTTTGTTCGTCATCTTGTACCTCTTGTACCTCATCGTATTGAGAGTCGGTAAGATATTTGGTAATTAACGTAGTTACTTCGTCTGCAGATTTAATTATACCATCTTTTAACAAACATCTTATTACAACACTCATTACAAATGCTGTTTCAGGTACACTTGAACCTTTTCCAAGATCTACAGTGTAGGTATTATTAGCTTCGTCGAACGCGACTGCTAACAAAAGTTTCTTTTCATTGTCGTCCATAACGGCCTCCTAAAATTTTTATCTTGTATTTATAATATATTCAATTTTTTATATTTTATAACCCAAAAATATATCATATAATGATTTTAATATATAATAGAGTCAAATAAAATATATAATTGAATATTCTATCATAATAAAAATATTATATATTAAAATCAGTCATTAAGTTCAATTTCGATATATTTTCTACTCGCGATATAATCACAAAGATGAGTAAATATCTCTATTGACGTTTGAGGTTCAGGTAATACTATTTGTGAATACTTTGAAGTGGTCCACGGACCCATATGCGACATAACACAATTTGCAATATCTTGCGCTTCTTCATCATTATTACCAAGAACTTCTAAAATAAGCGATGAAGCCAATACAGGATGGTCATGTTGAGTATACTTATATTCAAACTTTTGACCATATTTACAAGTATCATGCAAAATAAGTGCTGCAATTACAATATCACGTTCATACATCACGTTATCATAGTCTGCTTTATCGACATTTTTGTCTAATTCATCTTGCCATTCAAAGAACATTTGAGCTATTCGACAAGCTGCGCGAGTATGTCTATATAAACCACTAGGTCCTTGCGCAAATTTTGGATGATATTTACCAGTACTTGAGGCACCTACTTCATAAAATTTATCAGATACGTGCTCAAGCACTGTGTGTACTTTAACACGTATACTATCACTTTTAATTAACTCTAATTCCTTTTCAAACATTAGTTATTACTTACCTCCGTTTTATCATCACGAACTTTTTTAAGTCGTGGAAATCTTAATGAATATGTTGTACTATCATATGTGCGAATATTTTGACTTTTACCAAAATATTCAATTTCAACTATTTTTCCTATTATTTTCTCTGGATATAGACTCCATACGTGTCGTTGTTCGTCTGATAGACCGCTTCCTACTCTGCAAACTACGTGTTCGCCGTTCTCGAAATATCCTTCGCATACCAATGCTCCTATTTGACCTATATATTTACCATTGCCATATTCAAAATCGACAACTTTAAGGTCCATTCTCTGAGATTTTTTAAGTTTTAATAAATCATTTGTTCTTGTATGATTATATTTTGCATTACCACAGTTAATCATCAAACCTTCGCCGCCGGCAAAAGTAACATTATCAAGTAGTGGATAAACTTTATCACAAAGTTCATCGATTGTTTTATAATGTCCTAATGTAGGTAATATTCGTACATCGTTTTGTATACAAGATATTTTATTACTAATATTTGCTAATTCACGTCTACGTTCATGATATTTAACATCATCGACCATTATATCAAATATATTATATACAAGTTTCTTATCTAAACTATGTCTGTTAATCATACCAGACGTAGCATTAAATAAACTTATAGTAGTTTCTTTAAATAAACCATTAGCTATAAGCATCGAATTCGCAGTTTGTTCTACCGATAATACTTCACCATCATATACATAATTTGTAGGTAAACCATCCATATTAAAATTAACATGCATTTGTTTACCGTTACGTGATGTAAATATCCAACGAATTCCGTCGAAATGTGCAATACAACGATTACCATCGAGTTTTTCAGTTACATAATAACCTTCAATATCTTGTGCAATTTGTCCTTCAAATTTTTTAGCAAGCATTGGTGCTAAACCACTTTTAGGTAATACACTTTTACCAATGCCAAGACGTAACGTACGATTTACAATAGGTTCAAAAAAGTCATACCACGGCTGTATATGCTGTATATAAAATTCAATATTATCGTGTGACAAATCCTTTTGCATACGAGGTAACTGCAAAAATAACAATATATCTTTTACGCTCGTATCAGTATTTGAAAACCTGCTTGTAGATATAATTTTATTGGTTTTATACAATGTATAACCAAAAATGTGTTCACCTGCGAGACATTCAAGAATATAATTAAAATCTTCTTTATATTCTGATGAAATATTTTTAACAAGCTGTTCTTTTTCTAAACGAGAGTTTGTTGCCATTAAGTAATCAAATATTCTTGATAAATAAGATATACGTTCGTCAATCATTTTTCTTACCTCTTTTATCAATACGCGTATATGTTTTTTCAGTTCGTTTCGTGTTCTGAGATTGCAAAGTTGCAGCAAACAATTGAGCTGCTCTACGACAAGCATCGTTATTACATAAATGCGGTTGTTTATGAATAGGTATTTCGCAAAAATCACACTTAGTCATATTTATAACGCACTCCGTTTATTTTTAATTTTAGAATAAGTATACTCTGCATCTATTGC
>CALAFU010000156.1 GCA_937891325.1 uncultured Candidatus Melainabacteria bacterium
GTGGCATACAAATTGACACAAAAACTCAAATTGAAATATCAAATATTTTTGATAAAGCTGGAAAAAGATTCTGGCAACCAAAGATGCAACCTATTGAAGACTTTCTATCATCAGACAATTCTGAATGTTTGGAAAAAGATAAAACAACAGTAACTATTGGCTGGCAATTTAATTTAACTGATATTGTATAAAGAAAAGGCGGGAAATTCACCCGCCTATCTTTTTAATCGTTTCTACCCAAATCAGAATCAATGCCCATTGCCTCAAGAGTACGCATTTCTTCTTTTTTACGTAAATACTCTTCAGAAAGCTTTTGCTGCGCTTGCTGCCATTCTTCACGGGCCGTAGCTGATGTTTTCCACTCTTCCGCTGAACACGTATAGAAAGCCTGTGGATGCGGTTTATCTAACGTATATTCAACAGGGAAAACCATTTGACCTCGTTGTTCATCCCACATGGCTGCTGGCATTAAATTGCACATGCAACCTGGTACGGAAAGAATCTCATCTACAGACTGAAAATCAGCTGTCTTAAGACCCATTTCCACATATGTTCCATCTTTCTGACGAATTTTGGAACGACCTTTTTCTTCTTTTAGCTCAATAGACATTTAGACACTCTTTCAGTTAAAATTTTAAACGGACATTTGTTCAATTATTGAATCAATAGTAATAGCTTCCATTTCATCATCAGATGGAACTTTTTCCAATAATGAACAATAATCAGCCAAAATCTGTTTCAAGTCAACAGTTAATTCCTTGATATGTTTTGGTTCAGTCTTTAAAGCCAATTCATAACATAATGGAATCATTTCCAATGGCAAACCTAAACAATATATATTAATAAAGTTTTCTATACGTTTAATATAATCAAACCCATTAAATGTAAATTGGGTATGTTTTGTTACACCACCTTTTAATTCTAACATAGCAAACATTTTTGGCGATTTGCTAGGTTTAATATTAAACATATTGTTTTCCAACAAATTATGTTTACTCATACATTTCAATAAATAATTCATGTATGATACTTTACCACCACGAGGTAAATTTTTTCCTTCAGTCCATAAACGATACCAAATACGAATGCATGGCAAATCTTGCTTACCTGTTTCTGAAATGATGTCAGTTTTCCAATTCACTCGTTTATTTGAATGTAACAAACCGTCAATGATATTATATTGCTTTCTTTCAGATAATGCTGGCCCATCATAATACAGTTTCAACTTTCTGATAATATCAGGCATTTCCTTTTTATCAACCTGCTGATCGGCACTTCTTTTAGCCGTATAACGTACCCTGACAGGTTTACTAATATCAATTAAAGGTAATCCTTCTCTTGCCAAAACTTTATTTGCTTCAGGAATTAAATCATATGCAGTATAGTCTTTACCTTTATATAAATAATGTCTATATCCGTTTGGCTTAACTTTACCATATAATAAATTTAACACAAATCGAAAAGTATCGCTTGTTTCCCAATCTAGAATTTCTTCCTTAACACAAAAGAAATCAATATAAAAATTATATAATTGAGAATTATTACCGCGCTGATATTCAATCTGCATTGGTTTTAAATCATACTTAATTGCTAAATCTGCAATAGGGATCCCGAATGCTAATTCCTTTAATAACTGATCCCTTAAATCATCAGTCAATAGTGATGCTTTAGGCATAAAATAGAACTCATTATTAAATCAATTAGGCTTCATGAATTACCTAAAAGAACAAAAACAAATTCAACTGAAACAACCTAAATTTACACTTTTGCAGTGAAAATAGCTTTTTTGCACTTTTCATAAATGCTCTTGAACATATCACCAATGTTCATTTGATGATTAATATAACTATCTTTAGTCTGACCAAACATAATATATTGAATGGCATCTCTAAAAGCGCCTGGACGGTAATTGATATTCTTACACCATTCTTTAAAATGCTTTGTCACAACATGAATAACAGTCGCATATTTATAGTTTGTTCTTAATGCAATATTGGTAATGTTTTCGTATAGACGACGCAATTCATTATAATTCGTATCTTCCAAAACATCGCCATCAAATCTGAATCCTAATAACTGACAATTATCAAGGAATTCTTCCAATGTACGCATACACATCACACCATGTTTATCTGGATGTGCATCAACAAACTTTTGAATTTTAGGTGATAATCCTTCACGAACAAAAGGAACAGGAAACTTTCTATCTTCACCTAATACACGCATGCATTTAGTAGTCTTTTTCAACTTCTTCATTTCTTTTTTAGCACGCTGTTCTGCCATCTTTTCCAAATTGCTTTTGTGTTTATTAAACACTTTAGCAATATTCACATCAGGAATTAACAATGATGGAATATAATTAGCTTCATCAAATGTAACAGGTTCACCTTCACATGTTATAATACCCAAACCTTTACGGGTTCCATCACCATGCGTCTTGCAAAAATAATTATGTGCAACTAATACATTAATGATGTTTTTCCATTCAAGTGAACCAAATCCAAACTCTTTATCATCAAACCACGTTTTTTGAGTCGGAATAGCCATCATATCAAAATCAACGGCATCCAATCTGGCTAAAATAATAGCTAACGCACAATCATGTGAATGGAAATTCTTGACTGTAGGCAATTTTTTATGAACAAAATCACGTACTTCTGGAAATACATGATTCACTAAATTCGGATTTTTAGCCAATACATCAATAGCATCTTCAGGTTTATATTGATTCAATACATCAATTTTATACTGAACCTGTTTACCTTTAATAATACGCTGTTTCTGAACTTTATATGTTCCAAATTGTTTAGCTAATTTTCTAAACACACCTTCTTTATCCGGACAGCTTTCTGAACGTTCAATACACCAATCCAAATTGGCAATTGTAATCTTTTCAGGGGCATAATATTTCATAAAAGTATACGTGAACCACCCATACTTTCCTGACATTGGCAATCCTGATTTTACAAATTTTGGACTATAAAAACGACCACCACATCTGTTCCACGTAGCCACGGCAACTTTAGTTAATTCTTTTTTCTTATAAAAGACTAACTCTTCACGCAACTTTTTTAGAACATCAATAGGTAACAATGTAGTCGTATCCTGCTGTCTAGAATTTCTTTATAGAACACATATTAGACCTGTCAAAACAACTTGTCAATATCTTTTTTTGTAAAAAGTAACGCCCTCTACAATAAATAAACTATCTTATATATAATATATAGATCATTTAAAGATTAGGATCATCGTAGTGAACTTCACGATAGGGAAGTGAACGTAGATAATTATTAAGTTAAAAAGATCTTTAGATCAGATCTTAAATAATATATTTTAAAGATCTTTTAGATCTAAATAGAAAAAGTTAAACATACATCATTTCGGAAAATAAATTTTCCTTCATGACGATCTTTAACTTTTTTTTTACAAACTTTGAAAAAGATCCTTAAGAAATAAATTTCTTAAATATCTTAAAAAATAGAAGATCATAGATCCTTAAGATCTTTAAATTTAAAATTTTAGGATCTATCTTTTTTTAATCTTTAAAATATTAGACGGAACGTCGGGCTTCGCCTTTAATGGCTTCGCCCTCGTTCCTATACAATTTCAGGAAGTAATGTCCTGGGACCCGCCCCTGTTTCGCTACGCTACACAGAGCCGACCCATTTTGGGACTAGGAAAATAGATCTTTAATGATCATAAAAAAAGTAAAAAAAAGAAATTTGGAAAAGATCTTTAAAATAAAATTTAATATACTAATAAAAAATAAAATAGAAATATTTCTTAATGACTTTATTCCCTACCTGATCTTTTCGAAGAAAAGGAATTGAAGGATCAAAGGTAAAAAGGAAAAGTTAAAGAAAGTTTATCTACGATAAAAAGGACTGGTAAAGGTAATAGCTTTTATTCCCAAAATAGAAAACTTTTCGAAGAAAAGGATATGGTTAAAAGGATCAGTTTAAAGTAAAGTTAAAGGAATGGTTTATAGCTAAACCTTCCCAAAATCTTTTTAGCAACTCCCTGATCAGCTCCCTTCCCCCTCAATGATTTCCGAACGACTAAAAGGAAGTTCGGAATGAAAGAATCACTGGCATTCGATTTTTTGGAATGTTTTTGAAAATAGATAAAGTTTATAAAACTTAAAAAGCATGTTCTTAAAATAAAATAATTCTTTTTGATGAATTAAGGGATTGGTAAATGAAGATTACATACGGTGATACAGACGAATCAGCAATCGAAGAAGGCAGTGTTACCAATTTAGAAATGGAAGATATTCCTGAAGGTAAATGTCTGTTTAAATTGTTTGTGGAAAAACCGAAGAATGCCAAAATTGTCATCAATGATATTGAACAGGATTCAGTATTGGTTGATGAAATGGATGTTGTGCATTGGAATGTCACATGTGATGGTTATAAACCTTCAATTGGTGAATTTCAGGTTATTAACTCAATTGGGTTTACTCTTTCTTTATTGCCTCAAAAGAAAAAGAAAATTAAGAATCCGTATGTTAAATGGTCTTTAAATAATAAATACGGGTATCAAGTTGAGATTATTGATTTATCTGATCAGGAAGAATGTGATTTACCTTTACCGTCGCCTGAAGGTTATGACAATACGTATTTGTATGCTTTTGGCGGGAATGTATATTGGAAAGAAATCAAACTTGAAAATCTGTTAACACCTAAAGCATCAGATTCAGGAAAGTATTTAACTTTTGATTCTACAAAAGGATTTTATTTTAATTCACCAATTCCTTTATTGCCTGAAGATGATAATGGTGTTTATGTCTTAAAGAATGATGCAGGAACTTTATACTGGGCTAAAGATAATGCTATTCCAGAATTTCCTGTAGAACAATTAGATAATAAACAATATTATATGTTGACATATAAAGATGGTAAAATGAAATGGACATTGAATCCGTTTACTTTACCAAAATTGCCGGATGAAACATATTTCAATGGTGACAAGTATGTATTGTCATATAGAAACAATGAAACATTTTGGTCTGACGGAACAGTTTATTGGAAAGACATTAAGGGAACTATTGCTGATCAGCCTGAAATTAGCGAAGATTTAAATAAAGCTGTTCAAGAAGCCAAAGATGTATCAGAAACCGCAAATAAAGCCGCTACAGACGCATTAGCTAAAGCTGATAAAGCATTGGCCTGGGAAGATGCGTTTGGTGTGGAAGCCCCTGGATTTGTCTTTATTGACGGGAAGATTAAAAACGAAGATGGATTCTATTATCCTGATGGTCGTGACATTGCTCAATTACATACTGATTTTGATACGTTCAGAAATAGATACTCAACATTTGAGAAGTATGTTATTGCTCAAGTACAGATGCGTTTGACTTCACCTGATTATTCACAATTGAGTAATGTCGAATATGTAATGGGTAATTTCTTTTATAATTCTAAAAAAAGATATTTACATATTGAATCATTTGAAGTCGGGTCAACCATTGAAGTTTTTAAACCTTTATACAATGAAGATTCAGGAAGTGTTCAAGGGCCTGATTTATCAAGTGGACCTATTATGACAATTTACAAGAATGTTTCAGGTATTGGTGATGTTCGAATGCTTGAATTAACAACAGGGTTCTTTTATAAAGTATCAAACAAAAAAGCGTTTGAATTGAAATATGTTGGGGAATTACCTTATGGCGAATATCCAAACTGATCCTTTTTATTTAAAGGCTTTAGAATCTTTTAAAGAAGCAGCTGAAGTAAAAACTTCTGATGAAAAAGAAAACAATGACAATTTTCTATCATCTACTGATATGAAGATTGCATTGTGTGACTTTTTAAAGACAAATAAAGATTATTTAGACAAGCTTAAAGGTTTGGAAGACTTTTTGTCTGAAGTATTGTTACAAGTAATGACAAAAAGAAAACAGGTAGAATCAAATCCTAAAGAAAAACCGGAAGAGTCTGATTTCTTTGAAATGTTTTATGACATTCTTTACGAAGGGTTATCAAAAGATAAATTAGCATTTCTTAATGCATATCTTGAATCAAAATCATTACAGGAAAACTATTCTATAGTCAATCAAAATGAAGACCCTTTTAAACAGCTTTTCGGGGCCGATTACAACGCTTCAGTATTATCAGGCATGTCACAGCAGCAAAAAGATGAACTAGCATCTAAAGCCGCTAAAATGAACCAGAAACAGCGCGAAGAGTTGTATAGAGAATTAGGTAATGTTTGGAAGAAGTTTACTAAATCAGATTTATCACGAGTATCAGCTATTACAACATTAAGTTCATTAAATCCTGTTGCGGGTTTTTTAGCAAATCTTTTAACAGGTGGATATGACAGGATGAATAGATAATGCCTGATTTATTTGGAATAGACAATTACAGAAAAGCATTAATTGCGCAAGCTGCTGATTACATTTGGATTGCACGTGATCAAGCTTTGATGTTGCGTGGAATTTATGTGACAGTCTTGATTCCAAAAGAAGAAAACAATATTGATGAATACAGTGACTATAAAGATACAAAAGAAGATTATATACAGATTCAAACATATGTTGAACCGCAGTTTGATAAATATATTATGACATTATCACTTCTAGGTCAAGATATGGAACGTGATTATCCTCTTGAAGTGTCGATTATGTCACAATTGCATTTGCCGCGTAATTCAATTATTCAAATTCCTGAAATTAATTCAGCAGGGCAACCTATAACGAGAGAGTGGCGTGTATTATCTACTTCTATTAAGCAAGTAGGAAATATTTATACTAGAACAGCCAATTGTACGCCAGCACGTACATTTGAAGAATTAACTACTGATATTGTTGAAGAATATTGTCATGGTACTTTAGAAGTACTTGACTGCACCTTAACAAAAGGTGATGAAGTTTGGGATATACCTATTGATATTATTGGTGTAGGAACTTTAAGTGTTGTTGATTACATTTATTACGAACCTTACGGTTTAGTTGAATGTTCCAATAGACATAAATTTATAATATTTCAACCGACAATATCAGATTAATGTTTATTGTTCTATTTTAATATACTAGTTTTGTTTACCGTTTAGGGGTGTATGTTCATGAGTACAATGACAAAAGAAGCATGTAATGCTATGATTGATTTTGTTTTTGGAAACGGTCAATCTTTAAAATCACCGACAAGTTTGCATTTGGCATTGTTCAACAATGACCCTTCTGAAGATTTACCTATTGAAGTACCTAATACTTCGGCATATGGTTATTCAAGACAAGTTATTAAGTTTGCTCAAGCTAAAGATGGTCGTTCATATAATACTGAAACCGTAACTTTTCCTGCCGCCAAAAAGTCATGGGGTGTTATTAAGGCTATTGGTGTGTATGGAAATATTCAGACGTCTGAAGGTGACGGAAATACAGGTGAAGTTGAGACGTTATTGTTTTATGCTACTTTACCAAATCAAAAAGAAGTTCCAGCTAATGCTGTTTTAGCTTTTTCACCAGGGAATATTAGATATACTTTAGTCATCTAAAATTTTCTATTGTTTTATTTCTTTTCTAGGAATAATCTAATGTGTACCGAATCTGAATTGAAAGCTATTATACGAGAAGAACATGTAGATTTGGAAAATGCAGCTAAAAAGGCTGGAATTTCTGAAGATTTATATTTATCTTGCATTGCTAAAAGTTTTGAAGATGCGTTTAAGATCTTCCCTAAAGAACATTTTTATAGCTATCAGCAAAATACTTGGATCGGTCGCGTTTACAAGAGGGCGGTTGCTTTGCGTGACTGATATTTTTTATGCAAGATGCTGTATCGCTTTCTTCAGATACGTTGCTTGAATTCTTTAAGTTTACACAAACTTTAGGTGATAACTACGTCTTTTTTACGTTTATAGCGGTTTTTATAATACTTCTAAAGCTTGCTATTGGTATTGAACGCATTGAAAAGCTTGCATGTTTTATTTGGAAAATAATTACATTTCCATTTTTTTATTTTTATAATTTATTAATTAAAAATAGTAGCAAAAAAACAGAAGCGAATAATGCTACAAGTACTGCTGTAATTGCAGTTAAATTTGATTATTTTACAATTATTGATAAATATTTAAAATCTTTTGAAGAAGATATTGCTGAAATCAATACTTTTCATACTAATGATTTAGTTAAGGATATTTTATTACGGGATATTTGTGAATGTGTTTTTGAAGCCGTAAAAGAAGAATTACATGCTTTTGCAGAAGTTTGTAATGACATATCTGATATGGAAGTTATTTTATCTAATTTGTATGTGACGGTTAATCGTATTAATGTTAATTATGATAGGCGTTGGAAAAATAAAAAGATTCAATTAAGCTTGATTCAAAAGATTTATAAAGTTGTCGGTGAATGTGAAAATGTTTTTAAGGAAACTTTTAAACATATGATGAATCTTGAACATTCATCGGTTTCAGCTGATACTGAAATTAAATTTATTTGTGCGCATTATCAAACATTGGTAGAAACGTTTAAAAATGAAATTAAGGAAATGAATGGTACTTTAAACGGTGTCGAATATAAAAATAAAGTTATTGGATTGTATAATTCTTTCGGCGCTTTAAAAATTGATAGATTTCCGTTTCCTTTAGGTATCCATGATTCAGATGTTCATTCCGTTTTAAGTGTTACAATGAAAAAATTAAATTGTGATTATGCGGGTTTGGTCGATTTTTATGAAACGCCTTCATTAATTGATGACGGTTTAAATCATGAAGCAAATGTACAACGTATTCTTGATTCAAAATTTGCAGTATCTTATGCAAGTGATTCGAAAAGATTTCAATATAAAGATTTTATAGAAAAGAGAGTTGTAGATTTATTAACGCATGAATGTGCTGAACGTTTAGTTAATAACGAAGTGTTGATATTTGATCGATGTGATCTTTTGGAATGGTCGAATATTCGCAGCTTTATGTCAATGAACGATTTTCAAACAATTGTTATGCAGCCAATTTTAACAGGAAGAGAAGTTTTAGTTGGTTTGGTTGTGTATTTATATGTGTTTGAAAAAGATCATACAACTGATAAAATCGATAAAGAATATTTACGAAGTATGTCAGCTCGTTTTGTAAATTTCTTCCGTCATATAATTGGCTTGAAAGATTGATTGGCTGAAGATATTTAAGAATCGTTCTTAACCTATAAAAGATCGTTTGATCTAATCTAGGAGAATTTTGATATGTGCACAAAAATCGAAATTAATGAATCAGTTAAGAATCGTTTGGAAAAATCCGGTGTTGAATTAACTGAACAAAAATCTCAAGCTGAAGTTATTAGCGAAGTCAACCGTTCAAACATTGCTGTTGCTCGTTATGATGAGAAAAGCGATAAAGTGACAATTAAAGAAAGTTTGAATGGGTAATTTTTATGGCTGAAATTAAGTATCCTATTAAGTGTATTAGCTATTGTGCGTCAAATTATGGTACGTATGATCGTGCTAATTCTTTTGAATTTTGGGTTCGTGGGCATTTGATTCGTATTGTTGGTGATAAACCCTTTTCACGCGGCGATATGATTTGGCTTGATGAAATTGATTATGATGATCTTCATGACGAATATGTTGTTCGTATTCGTGTTATTGATGAAGAACCATATGAAGAAGGTTTGCCTGTTTTATCTTTAGCAACTTCTCGTATTGTTTATAGTGCTGATGATTTTGATGTCATTGAAAAAGATGGTGTTAAAGTTTTGAAGAAATTATCCGTTGAAAATGATGATAGCTATTCTTTAGCTTTTATCAGTTTATTGTATGGTGATGGTGTAATTTCTTGCAAATCTAAATCAACGGGTGCAGCTTTCAATTTAGATTTCAAGTTGACCTGGAAAAAATAAGGATGACAGATGTCTAGTTTTGCTAGTAAGCTTAAAAACATGATTCCTTTTTTAGAATCTGAAACAGATCAGCTAAAAAAGGTAGCTCGTCACATGACAGATGATTCTTTACGGTCTTTTGCCGCAAGGAACAATTTGCGAGTTCAGCGTACTGAAACAGGTGACTTTATTTCTGTTCCTGTCGATACGCCTGATAATGCATTTATGTCTTTCTACGAAAGCTGGACTTCTACTTTTTCTAATACTGGTAGCTTTACTGGAAACAACAAAGCAAATATTTATGCAATGTATGATGTCATGGATGAAAACATGACTGAAGCTAGTATGATGCTTGATACGTATGCTGAAGAATCTGTTTCTTTTGGGGTTATTGATAATCCTATTAAGGTGACAGTTTCAAACCCTGAAGCTCAAAAAGTTCTTGATGCAGTTTTAGAAAAAAATAAAATTTTAAAACGTGCTAAAGCCGATATTAGAACAATGTGTAAATACGGTGATGCAGCATATGTTTTGGAATTTCCTCAATCATTATATGATGCATATAATGATTTGCCGTCTGACATTAAAGATGAAACGGATCCTGGCGAATTCTTTAATATTATGGATTTGGATATTTATCCAATCAGCCCAAAGAATTTTCAGATTAATGCTGATGAGCAAGGTCGTGTAATCAATTATAAACAGGATAATTCTTTACAGTCTGATTCAAAACGTATTGTTTCTTCTCGTACTTTATTAACAAAAGTATGGCAGCCATGGCAATTTGCAAGATTTTCAATTGATGATGATACTTTACGTCCATATGGAAAATCTATTTTATATGGTATGCGTACATTGTTCGATCAGTTGTCAACGTTAGAAGCTTTATTGGCAATGTCACGTGCATCAAAAGTGCAGCGTTTAGTTATTAAGGTTCCTGTTCCGTCTAGCAATGCGACAGAAGCTTTTCAGCAGATTTCAAGAACAAAAGCTCAATTTAAGTCAACAATTTTTTCAGATGCTGTTGGTACAAAATCAGGTCGTAAAGTTGCAGGTTTGACTGAAGTGTTCTTTATGCCTTCTGGCCCTGATTATAGTATCGATACAATTAAAAATGATATCGATATTTCATCAACAGAAGACGTAAATCATTTTCTTGACAAAGCTTTACGTGCTACAAAATTACCTAAAGGTTTCTTTTCTGGCGAAGACGGGGAAGATTCTGGAACAGCTTTAGCTGAAAGAGATCAAAAATTTGGTAAGGCATTATTGCAGGTTCAAAATGCATATGCTGAAGGTTTGGTTGAATTATGTTCATGTATTCTTGCACATGCTGGATTTCTTGTTGATAAACTTGAAATTACAGTGGAAATTCAACGGCCTACTCGTTTATCTAAAAACTTAATTGAAGAATATAAAAATATTATTGATTTTATTTCTGCGCTACGTGAAATGGTTCAGGAAGATAATCCTAAAATTAAGTATCCTTCTACAAACCTTGCGCAATTATTAGTTTTGGCAGGGATTCCTGTTGAGTACGTTAAACTTTTACTGGCACAAAATCCAATTAATGTATTGAATGATACTTTAATGTATGATTTGTTAAGTGCATTGGAAGTTAAGCCATATAATTACGAAAAATCAAATAAAAAAGATATTGATGCTCAATCTGATGTTTCTCGTGATGAAAAAGGACAGTTGGTACTTGATGGTGAGCAAACATCTGATGTAGATATTGATAATATCGAACAGACGTCTGTTAATGATGTTGATTCATCCGAAGATGATGACATGTCAGTTGGTTTTGGTATTGAACCTGATCATTATAAAGTAGCATCCGTCAGCAATTCAAAAGATTTGTATTTGTGCGAACGTCGCACTGTTGTTCGTGTGTCAAGCAGAGAAGTTTTGGCCGCAGAAACTTCATTAAAGAATGAATTAATGGAAGTTGCTAAAGACCTTCGTGGAAAGAAGTTGTTGAATGAACAGTCAAAGTCCAAATAAAAACTTTAAAGTATTTAGTGGTATTAGGTCTTTTGTGAAATTAGATGACGGTTACATTGTTGTTACTGATGTTGAAACAAATTATTCTGTTGTAGAAAATTATAAAGTCGTTTATGATATTTTAAAAATTATTTTGACTGAACAACGGTTTGATGTTTTTGTCCGCGAAGTATCGGCAGGAAATTCTGTTGTATATAATTTCTTAACAAATAAATTATCATTTGTTAGGGATAAAGAAGAAGAGTTAATGAAATCTGCTTTATCAAAAGAATTAAAATCTTCAGTTATTGAATCCCGTTATTTGGATGAAGATGATAAAAAAGAATATTTCTTAAATTGATAGTTTTATTTATTGATACTAAAGACGTTCTTTAGTTTAATTCTAGTTTCTATTTTTGAGAGAATTGCACATGGATAATAATTTTAATAACCCGTTTATTTTTGATAATAGACCTGTACCGTGTGTATCTGTTAAGTTTAGAACTCTTTTAGACACAAAAGATACTTCGTTGTATCAGTTGTGGAACTCTTTTATTTCAAAAGTCATGCGAGAAGAAAAGAGCAGATATAAATATTCACAGGTCACTTTAATTCGTGAATATTTAAATCGTCATCCAAATTTCGATATTGTCAAGGCAGCAGAATATACTTCATATACAATGCGTGATGCTGTTGCAAGTATCAAACCTGTTTATGAATTACTTGATGTTGATACTTTAGCGTTTGTTTTGGCAATTTCTGGCTTTAATGTCAGAGAATTTGTTCGTAATGAAAATTGCTAATTGATGATATAGGATTGTTAAGATGAAAAAGAAAACTCTTTTGATCGAACAATCAGACTTTTCCTTTCATGTTGAAAGAGAAAGTGAAGGGTTAAAAGAAGCTCTAGAAATCAAAGAAGATGGAAATGCGATTATTGTTAAACATGTTCCTTGTACTATTTTGGGCAAGAAGAACTTGAATGGTCGTATTTATCCGGCTGCAATGATGAAGAAATCTTTAGCAGATGCAAAACCGCAGATTGATGCTCGTTCACTGATTTGTCAGGCGCATGATCATCCTGAAGGTACATATGTTAAACCTATTGAAGCTTCTCATCTAGTTGTTGATGCATATATCGAAGACGTTCCAAATGTTGGTCCGGTATTGTTCAATGACTGGGAAATTTTGCCGACTAGTCATGGTCGTGATTTAGCCGCATTAATCGAAGCTGATGTCAGTTTAGGTACATCAATTCGTGGTTTAGGCAATATGAGTGGTTCTGTTGTTGATGATTACGAATTTTTAGGAACTGATGTTGTCGGCAATCCTTCGTCTGGTACGTTCACTGGAATGTTCAACCCGGCTAAAGCTACTAAAATGTCACGTAATGAAATGCGTGAAGCTTATGGTGATGCTAGTGTTGATGTTAATATTAATGACAAAAATCTTGATCAATTCATTCAAGATGCCCTTGATGATAAAAAAGAAGATTCAGAGTATCTTGAAAATGAAGAAGCTCAAGAAGCTAAAAAAGAATATGATGATATTCGTAAATTAGCTGAAGAAGTTTATGTTGCTATTGTTAATAATAATAAATCTTTTGAAAGTAAAGATGATGTTTTAGATTCAATGGCTAGCATTATTTCTGAATATTTGGAACTTAATGATTCTGATGTTAAGAATCAAGTTAATATGGCAATGTGCCAATTGCATGGTGCCAGCTGGTTTGAAGAATTGGATGCTTTAGTTAAACCTGCTAAAACAGACACTCAAAATGAGTTCTCTGAACCAGAAAATGAAAAGCCTGAAATGTCAGGTGAAGAACTAATTGATAATCAACAAACTGTGATTAGTGCTCTAGGAGAAAGTAAAATGGCTACAGTTGATCTTTCAGATTTACCTGAATTGAAACAGTTACAAAAAGGTGGCGACGCTACTGCTATTCATCAGGCCCCTGAAGCTTTAGATCGCCCTGAAGAAGCGGTCACTGCTGAAGAAACACCAAATAAAGGCGCTTTAAAAGCTGGCCCAAACCCTGTCGTTGGTGATGCGCCTTCCGTTGATGATATTAAAAAAGTTCGTTATCAGGCGTATGACGCGAATAATATTCTGGCTCGTGAAAAAGTGAAAATGGAATCCCGTTGCACTGAACTGGCGCAGATGTTGGCTGAATCTCGCCGCAATTTGGCTGAAAAGGCTGAAAAATATAACGAAGCTCAAAACGTTGTTAAAAGTCTTGTTGAACAGTTATCAATCTACAATACCGCGTTTGGTTCAAAAACACCTGATGAAATTAAAGGTGAATATGAAAAACAGATCGCTGATCTGAAGGAAGCAAGCGCTAAAGAATATGCTGTTCGTAAAGAAAAAGCGAATGCGTATGTTAAAGGTTTAATGACCGAATCTTCTGAAAAGGTTAAAAAGATTGCTGAAGAATTTAATGGTAAATTGTCCGTTAAAGAATCTGAAATCGCTGACCTTAACAAAAAGTTGGAAGAATCTGCTGCTGAAATGAAAGTCATGAAAGCTGAAGCTTATTCTGATAAACTTCGTATGGAAGAAGAATCAAAAGCTGCGCAGAAAGAAAAATACATGGAAGCTGCTAATAAAGCCGCTAAACTGAATGAAAAGTTGATTGAAGAGTCTGCTAAAATGATTAAAGTTGCTCTAGAAGAATCAGCTAAAGCGCAGAAAGAACTGAAGAAAGAAATTGATCTTCAGAAAGGTCTGTTCGAAAAAGTTCAGTCAATGTTCGACATTTCTTGCTCTATCAATGAAGCTCTTTCCGAAGCTGTCATGAAAGAATGCATGGGTAAATGTGGAACTCGCCGTAAAGAATCAACTGCTCGCCGTTTGCGCGGTCACCGTTAATTCTTCGGTTGTGATTAATAAAAGAGGGGTGGTTAGTTCTACCCCTCTTTTTTGTTTTATATGTATTTCTATAATTATTTAATGTTGACATAATGTTTTATTTATTGTAATATTGTTTCATAAAGTAAAGTTTAAGGTGTGTTTTATGAAAAAAGCTATTTGTGAATTTTGCGGTAAAGAATATGAATATGACGAAAATAATGTTCGTGTTCGTGAAGAAGGTTATAAACTGACATATGATTCGTCAAGATTCTGTTGTCAGAAATGTTCAATTAAAAATAATTTAGCTAATCAAAAAAAGACTTTATC
>CALAFU010000157.1 GCA_937891325.1 uncultured Candidatus Melainabacteria bacterium
TAATGCAAGAAGTGGAAGAATTGTTTAAAAACTATAAACCTCAACACTTTACTGAATTGAGATATAACGTTCCAAAACTTGCAACTCAAGCACCTTTTGCAAATACAAAAGCAAACGACATTATAAAAGAACTTTTGACAATTTCTGAAAATGGTTTGAAAGAATTAAACGAAAATGAAGAAAAATATTTAGAACCTATTCAAGATTTGTCATATCAAGGCTTGTGTCCTGCTGATATTATCTTAAAAAATTGGTACGGTTCTTGGAATAAAGATATTAACAAATTAGTAGAATATGTATCGTAATAAAATTAATTTCATTACGATAAGGCAATATGTTTACATTCTTAACTGAATGTAAACATATTGCCTTTATAGCTGTATTTGTAGTATAATTGATACAATGGAACAACTTAGGGAACAGCTAAAAGAGACTGCAACATTTCAATTTTTAAAATTGGTTGCAAATGAATTTGAAGTTTTTTTCACAACGCTTGGAGAGATTATGATTCAAGGGCTGTCTACTCTAAAGTACATTTTTACGGGGCAAATCAATTGGAAAGCTGTCATTGAACAATCTTCTCGCTTTGGCGTAAGCTCTTTACCTATTACAATTTCAATTGTAAGTATGACTTCAATCATTGTTGCGATGCAAGTTGCAGGTGAAATGGTTAAGCAAGGTGGCGGAAACTACGTAGGAATGATGGTTGCGCTTTTAACCGTTCGTGAAACAGGTATTATTATGTCGGGTTTTGCTATTATTTCAATGATTGGCTCGTCTTTAGCCTCTGAATTAGCAACAATGCGAGTTACTGAACAAATCGACGCAATGAAGGTTTTGAGCGTTGACCCTATAAAATACTTATTTGTTCCTCGAGTAATTGCCGGAACTTTAATGATGCCACCTGTTTTAATCGTAGCATCAACCTTCGGTATTTTAGGTGGTGGTTTAGCCTCAACTATGGCATCAGAATTAAGCTACAAGGCTTATTTTTCATCAGTTTGGGCAGGATTATATATTTATGACATCAAGGTTGCAATTGCAAAAGCCTTTGTTTACGGTTTTACAATTGCATTAATCAGTTGCACTTGCGGTTACATCGCAAAAGGTGGTGCAAAAGGCGTAGGTTTAGCAACAACAAAGGCCGTTGTTTGGTCGTTTGTTGCAATAGTTATTTGGGATTTAGTTTTC
>CALAFU010000158.1 GCA_937891325.1 uncultured Candidatus Melainabacteria bacterium
TACCACTTTATGGATTGGGTGTACCCCCAAATGGTTGAGATTTTCTAACATGTCGATATTATACTGTTGGCTAAAGAAATCCTTGATACTGTTGGCAATTTTGTCCCCAATACCGTCAATTAGCGCAATTTCTTCCACGCTTGCACTTCTTAAAGCCTCTAATGATTGAAAATGATTAGCTAATAGGTCTGCTGTTTCTTTTCCAACGTGTCTAATAGAAAGTGCGGTTATAAATTTTGCTAAAGGTCTTTCTTTGCTGTTTTGAATTGATGTGTACATATTGTACGCAGATTTTTCTTTAACTAAATCTAATTGCATGAAATCTTGTTGCGATAGTTTGTATAAATCCGCAGGATTTTTAACCATATTTTTTGAATATAACTGTTCAATTACGTTAGGTCCAATAAAATCAATATCCATAGCTTCTTTAGAAACCCAATATTCAATCCTAGACTTTGCTTGTGCCGGACAACCAAAAGTATTTGGACAGTATAAATTTACCTCACCTTCAGGAACTACAAGTTTTGAATGGCAAGAAGGACATTCTGTCGGTGCTTCATAAATAGGCAGGCTGTCGTGCTCAGGTGTGTCAACGTGCTTGATTACTTTTGGAATAATTTCTGCTGCTTTTTTGATTAAAACGGTGTCGCCAACTCTAACATCTAATCTCTTAATTTCGTCAAAATTGTGTAAACTTGCTCTTGATACAGTTGAACCAGCTAATAAAACAGGCTCTAATACTGCAACAGGAGTTATCGCACCTGTTTTACCAACGTTAGAAGTTTCTATTGCTTTTAATTTTGTATTAACTTCTTCTGGTGGAAATTTAAACGCAGTTGCCCATTTTGGCGCACGAGCTGTGAAACCTAGTTCGTTTTGATATGCAAAACTATCAACTTTAATTACGATGCCGTCTGTTGCATAATCCAAGTCAAAGCGTTTTTGATCCCATTCTTTGATGAAATCGATTGCGCCCTCAATGTCAGAAACTTTTCTGATGTTTGGATTAACTTTAAAGCCCAAATCCTTTAACATCATAAGGCTTTCGTAATGAGTTTTTGGAGCATTTTCAACACCGTCTAAAATTGGTGTGTAAACGAAAATTGAAAGGTCACGTTTTGCTGTAACTTCTGGGTCAAGTTGTCTTATTGAACCGCTTGCCGCGTTACGAGGGTTTGCAAAAATCTTTTCTCCCTTCATTAAGTTTTCTTCGTTTAGTTTTTCAAATGAAGTTTTTGGCATATAAATTTCGCCACGAACTTCCAAATCATAATCTTTAAAAATCTTTAGTGGAATGGCTTTTACTGTTTTTAAATTTTCAGTAATGTTTTCGCCGTAAATTCCGTTACCACGAGTTACGCCTTGAACGAATAAGCCTTTTTTGTATGTTAAAGCGATTGCAAGACCGTCGATTTTAAGTTCGCAAACCAAATCTACTTGCCCACATTCTTTTTTTACTCTTTCGTACCATTGGCGAAGTTCTTCGTAATTGTTTGTGTTATCAAGACTGTAAAGTCTGTATTTGTGCTTAACTTCTTCAAAAGTTGATTGAATTTTGTTGCCTACACGTTGAGTAGGGCTGTCAGGAGTGATAAAAAGAGGGTGTTCAGCCTCTAACTTTTTTAATTCTCTAAAAAGTTCATCATATTCAAAGTCAGACAAAGTTGGATTGTCTTCAACATAATAAAGATAATTAGCCCTGTTTATGGTATCTCTTAAATATTTTAATCTGTTTTCTAAATCTGACATCATTAACCCCTTTTAGAAAAAATTTTAGCACAAAAACGGAATTAGAGGCACAGGCGGAAAGAGGTATGGAGATATTCCAATAATAAATAAAACTTTCTCTCACACTTGAAAAACGCAAAAAAAATAGTTTATACTGAATAAAAACAGGAGACTTGATATGGCTGAATGTATTGAAGATAAAGCCCTTCAATTTTGCGGGGGGGGGTAAACACTAGTAGTAACGCGACTTTTGGCCCCGATAGAAAGGAGCCTAAAATGATGTTTTTATTGCGTAGAATAAAAAATATAATCCTATGTCATTCTGAACTTGGTTCAGAATCTCATGATTTAGAGACCCTGAAACGAGTTCAGGGTGACATTAGTATTAGACATACATTTAAAAAAGCCTTCGCCTTCACTCTTGCAGAAACCCTAATTGTAATGGGTATTATTGGCGTAGTTGCAGCGTTGACTATTCCAAACTTAAATTCTTCAACAGGCGAAAAAGAAAAAATTGCTAAAGTAAAGAAAATTTATCAAAATCTTGATGATGCACTTTCTCGTGCGCATGCAGTTTATGGACCTCAAGAAGAGTGGTATTCAGGTAAAACTGAAGCTGAAAGATATAAAATATTTTTTGAACGAGTTACTGAATTTATGAAGGTTCAAAAAACTTGTGCGCCTAACACTACAGGTTGTATGACAAAAAATCAAGGTAATTCTTTAAATATTGGCAGTGTTACAGATACTCTTCAAAAATACTATCAAGCAATTTTGGCTGACGGTTCATCGGTATCATTTTTTCCGTATGATGATGCTTGCTCTGAAAACTATTGCTCAACTTTGTACGTAGATATAGATGGTCCAAGCAAAGGTTCTTTCACTTATGGTAAAGATTTGTTCACTTTTGTAGGTACGCAAAAAGAGGGCTTATATCAGGCTTGGGCTTTAGATTCAACACAAATGGAAAAATGTTTTAAATGGGGTAATACTTGTTCAGCTTGGGTTATGCAAACTGATAACATGGATTACCTAAAAGCGGGTTCAGATGGCAAGTGTAAGAGTAATACGAGCCTTACTCTTAACATGTTTGCAAATCCAGCGGTTACAAGCTGTAAATAAATCTATACAATGAACATATTATTTTTAGTCACACAAAAAACGACTTGTTGTTATCAAGTCGTTTTTTAAATATTGATCCAATGGTCTATATGAAAATACGAAAATCAATCAAAGGGTTGATGTCAACTCTAATATATATAGTGTAAATTAGATGTGTGAAATAAAAGAAAAAAGTGTAGTGTGCACTTTTTGTGGTGGAGAAATAGGTAAGTGGTAGCAAGTCTACAAATGACATTACAACGTATTAATGCGATTGAAAGACAATTCGCGTCACTTTCGCAACAAGCTATGCTTACTGTTGATGCGCCAAAGACAGATGCAGATTTTCAAAAGATTTTAGACAAAAAAGTTGAAGATGTTAAATCTGGACACACTAAAGGCGAAAAAGTTCCAAATTCTGAAATTGATAACTTAATTGAGCAATATTCAGCAAAAAATGGTTTGGACAAGGATTTCGTAAAATCAGTTGTTAGACACGAATCTGGTTTCAATGTAAACGCAACTTCAAAATGTGGTGCAATGGGCTTGATGCAATTAATGCCAGCAACAGCACAAGGCTTAGGTGTTACAAACGCTTATGATGCAGAACAAAACATTGCAGGCGGAACAAAATACTTAAAAGGCTTGATGGATAGATTTGATAACAACAAGGAATTAGCACTTGCAGCATATAACGCAGGTCCTAACGCAGTTAAGAAATATGGCGGAGTTCCACCATACAAAGAAACTCAAAATTATGTAAAAAACATAATGAAGACTTACGATAACTACAAGGGAGGAAGCAATTAATGTTAGTTAGAAGTTTTGAAACAGCTTCAAAAGGTATGATTGCTTTAACCGAACAGTTAGATAATACAGCAATGAACCTTTCAAACGTTAACACAGCTGGTTATAAGAAAACAGAATTAACGTTTAAAGATATCTACGAAGCAAAGGTAGTAGAAAACTCAGGAACTCTACTTTGTGGAAACACAAGAAACATCGGAACATTGAGTATGGGTTCAGAAACAAACAGAGTACATTATGATTTTTCACAAGGCGCTCTACAAAGAACCGACAACCCAATGGATTTAGCGATAGAAGGCGATGGCTTCTTCAAAATCCAATCTCCAACAGGAGATATGAGTTACACAAGAGACGGACAATTCTTTATTGATAACTCATCGTTCTTGAAAACAAAAGAAGGCGATTATGTTCTAGACCAAGAAGATAGACGAATTCAAATCAACTTTAGAGAACTAGGTTTCAACGATATAACTAAAATTACGGTAAGTGAAAGAGGTAATCTTGAAATCAACGACAAAGACAAAAAGGTTGTACTTCAAACTCTCGGAATATACGACTTTCAAGACAAAGAACTAGGGTTATTTAACATAGGTGGTTCAAAGTTCATATCAAGAGATAACGACAACAATCCACCGCTAAGAGCAGAAAAGTTCTCCGTACAACAAGGAATGTTGGAAATGTCAAACTCAAACGTAATTAAAGAAATGATTAACACAATCAACACAACAAGAAATTACGAATCACTTCAAAAACACGTTAAGACAAGCGGACAAATGTTATCACAAGCAATCAACGTAGGTAGATTGAAAACATAACAGAATAAATTAAAAGAGAAAAATAATTAGGAAAAAGGAATAAACAAAAATGTTAAGATCATTAACAACAGCAGCAACAGGCATGATAGCTCAACAAAATTACTTAGACGTAATTGCGAACAACGTAGCTAACGTAAACACAACAGGCTTCAAAAAAGTTCGTTTAGAGTTTCAAGACTTGTTAAGCCAAGCAGCAAGACAACCAGGGGCAATGTTGAACCAAGGTACATATCAACCGGTTGGTATTGAAATCGGCTTAGGTGTAAAAACAGCTGCAACAACAAGAATCTTCACAAAAGGTATCGCAGTAAATACTGACAGAAACCTAGATGTAATGATTGAGGGTGAAGGTTTCTTCCAAGTAATGAAGGAAGACGGTACATTGGCTTACACAAGAGACGGTTGTTTCCAACTTGATTCACTTGGTCAACTTTGTACAAATGACGGTTTGTTGGTACAACCTGCAATGACATTCCCGGCTGATACAAAAGAAATTACAATTTCTCAAGACGGTAACGTAACAGTTCTTACAGGTAACAACACCGAAGCAAACCAAATTGGTCAATTCCAATTAGTAAGATTCCAAAACCCATCAGGTTTGTTATCAATCGGTCACAACTTGTACCAAGAAACTTCAGCATCAGGTAACGCAGTTCAAGGTACTCCGGGACAAAACGGTATGGGCTTGTTAGAACAAGGTTTCTTAGAAGGTTCAAATGTTCAAATCGTAGATGAACTTATCGGATTGATTAAAGCAGAAAGAGCCTTCGAATCTAACTCAAAGATTATTAAATCTTCAAGCGATATCTTACAAATGACAAACAATTTAACATAGGATAATTAAATTGAAAAAACTTCTTTTAACAGCATTAATAGTTCTAATGACAACAGCAAACATTGCGTGTGCTGCCACTCTTAGCGACTCTTATGTAAGAGAAGAAATCAAAAAACAAATTATCCAACAAAACAAAAAATACACAGACGCAGACTTGGAAGTAATAATTGCAAATATGCCATTTTCAACAATGTATGTGCCTGACGGAAAATTAAAATTTGTTGTAACTTCAAACTTCGACAAATTTGCACCGAGAGATATAAAAAAAGTATTTATCTACTCAAACGGAAAACTTGCAAAAGAATTCATCGTATCAGTTAGAACTTTAGCTTACAAAGATGTACTTTGTGCAAGACACCAAATCGAAAGAGATTCACTTCTAACAAATGCGAATGTCGGACCGAGAAGAATGGAAGTTTCACTTCAACTAGATAACATCTTAACTCCAGATATGCTAAGCAAAAAACAAATGGTAAGTAAGAAATGGTTCAGAGAAGGTGAAATAATAGACAGAAGGTTCGTAAAAATAAAGCCCGATGTAGAAAGAAATTCAGATGTACAAGCCTATTTCAATAGCAACGGAGTCCTGATAATGATAAACGGAAAATCGATGGGCGAGGGAATGATTGGAGATTACGTAACAATTCAAAACCAAACATACAAAAGGACTTATCGAGGCAGAGTAATCGGCGAAAACAAAGTTTTAATCAATATATAAAAAGAATTAAATGGGGAAATAAAGGAAATGGTAAGAAAGTTATTAATAGCAATAATCGCAATCACAGTATCAATGAGCTTGTACAACAATGCTCAAGCAGAATCATTGTTTGCATTAAGCACATCTCAAAACTATAACGCATCACCAAAATCGTTATTTGCAGGTGTAAGAGCAATGGGCATTGG
>CALAFU010000159.1 GCA_937891325.1 uncultured Candidatus Melainabacteria bacterium
TCAAGTTTCCTCTATTTCTAAATAGTGGTTATATTTTAAAAGAGAGATTTTAAATTATTATAAAACTAATGAAGAGTTAAAGACAGCAGAAATTAACTTGATTAGTGGTAGTATTTGTGATAAAAATTGTTTAAATTTAAAAGTGACATTTTTAGGAAGAGATAATAAAGAAACTTACAACACTCATAGATATACAAATTTTCATAAAATACTTGTACGTAGGAGTGATAAAATAGCTTACGTATGGAGAGAAAGATTTGATGTTGAATTAAAAGATTTAGGTTTTGAAATTGCTGATGTAAATCTTGTTTATAATAACGGGTCTAAAAATTTTTATGATCCAAAAGGTAAAGCAAATTTAACAAAAGGTGTTTTGTATAAAGAATGGAGTATTCCAACTTTTGGAAAGATTCGTGCTGGACAAAGTGAATTTATGAAGAAGTTAACGAATTCTATTGATGAGAATGGTGAAGTTTGGAAAGTAGTTAATGGACGCCGTATTTCTGAAGGATTAAATAAGATAGGAACAGATGGTTTAACACCTGTTCAACGAAAAATGAAAAGGGTGTGTTTAACTTTAGGTAAGCATGTAGCTAAAGTTCAATTAGAAAAAGGAGTGCATCCGTTTCAGCAATCTAATATACAAAAAAGAAACGCAGCTAAAGCAAACACACCAGAAAACAGACTAAAAGCAATGACAACTGTTTGTAGCAAGTTTCTTACTTGGTTAGTCGATAAAGGTTATCATGTTAAAGATTGGGATATTAAGGAAGTACGATTTAAGTACTTTGATACAAACAATATTAAAGTAATTAACAGGTTACCAAAATTAGATAAGTTAAAGAAGAATTATCCTGCAATTCATAATAGAGTTGTTGGTACTTTGGCAGCATAAGAGGTAAGAGAATGAAACTATTATCAAAGAAAATTATTAATGAAACAAAAGATGTATATTGTGGTACTGTTCAAAACGATTTTCATGGTTTTGTATTAGACAATGGTATATTAGTGAAAAATTGTCTTCAAAATGAAAATGCAGGTGCACAGGCCTTTAGTAGCTTCGATACATATCTTGCGCCATATGTTCGTAATGACAAATTAACGTACAAACAGGTTTATGATGCTATTCAGGAATTTGTATTTAATGTGAACGTACCTTCAAGATGGGGTTGTGTTCCGAATACAACTAAAGTCTTGTCGATTGACGGTTGGAAATCTATTGATGAGTTATCAGAGTATGACGTTATTTATACTTGGAAAAACGGTTCGTTAAATACGTGCAAGGTAAACGGTGTTTGTAGAAAGAAATTTAAAGGTTCATTAATTTCGTTTATTAATACACAGTATGGTTACGAGCAAACAGTTACGCCAACTCATAGAACTTTAGTATCAAAAACCAATAAAAATGTTTTTGATGCAGAAATTGTTCATGCTGAAGAAATTGAATCAGATGTTTCTAATAAGTATTGGAAATTTCCGACTGAATTCAAAGCAGTTGATATTAATACAAAGGCAAATTTTTCTAATGATGAAATTACTTTAGCCGCAATGATTTATACAGATGGCAATTTAGATTTTAGAAAAGAAAATGTGCATAAAGTTAGATACTTAAAATCAGAAAAGAGGCTTCAAGGTCTAAAAGAAAGTGGTATAGATCCAGAGTTGATATTTAACAATTTAGGTTTATCTTTTACAAAAACTGAAAAAGTCTCAAAAGATTTCGGATCAAAAATGCATGTTTGGAATTTCTATGGAGATTCAGCTAAAAAAATTGTTAATTTAGTAAA
>CALAFU010000160.1 GCA_937891325.1 uncultured Candidatus Melainabacteria bacterium
TCAGTTGTACCAACACGCATTAAATTTAACTGTTGCTTAAATTCTTTAAACTTCTCACTTAATTTATTTTCAACATCTTGAGGGAAATTTTCAATAACATCAGCAACTTCATTAACGCGTTTCATATCGTCTTCAATATCTTTGTATTCCAAAGGATTGATAGCATCAACGGCACTCTTAATAGTTTTAACTTCTTGATTTAATGTTTCGTTATTTTTAACAGCATCTAAAATAGCTTGAGCTTTTTCATCAACGAAGTCTTTAATTTCTTCACCTTCAACAACAAATGATAACTGTTCAAATACATTTAGAACATGTTTCATAATGGCTGTTTTAGCTGAATTTAATTCATTTTTGAAATCTTCTGTAAATATGTCTAGAGTTGAATAATTTTTAGAGAAAACATTCAATTTTTGGTCTAAACCATTGATTACAGTTTTTAATTGTTCTTGAACTTCAAGCATACCTGATAATTTAGGTATTTTTTGTAATTCATCTAAACAATCAAGATTTTTTAACTTATCTAATAAAGTTAATTTATTTAAGGCATTCAACTTATCAACGCTAATAATTTCATTCAATTTTGAAAGTTGTTCTAAGCCCTTCATTTTGTTAATATCTTCTAAACTAGCTAAAGTTTCTAAGATATTAATTGTATTCAAGAATTTTTGTTGATCTTTTACGATAGATTTAATTTCTTGCAAAGACTTGTCAATTTCAAATTTAACATCATCATTTAAAGCAAGTAAGTCCATTTTTTGGCTAATTACTTTAATGTCTTTTGCAACTTCTTCGTCATGACCGTAGTCCCAAACTGTTTGTTTAACACCGTTTACAGCATCAACAATTTGAGATTTATATTCTTCAAGTAAAACTTTTACTAAAGAAATTGGTGCACCGTTTGTTCCATTATTGTCTTCTACTGCAATATCTGAAACTTGTGTTTGAACAGTTGATAGCATTTGTGCAATATCAGCTTTTAAGCCTTCAAAATCAACATTAACTGCATTTTCAGATAAGGCTCTTGTGATTTTTGCATCAATATTATCAGAAGAATGTTTAACTAAATTAGCCAACTCGCTTAAATTGTTTGTAAAATCAACGATAATAGATTTTTCTTCGTCGCCTAATCCTTCTAAACGTTCAGGAGTAACTGCACTTGCGGCAATTTTGTTATTTGTAATATCGTCTTGAACATTTGATAGCTTATCGAATAATTCGTTCAATTGGTTTTTAATTGCATTTAATTCTTCAGTGCTTTTTACCGCTTCAATTTTAGCAAATAAATCATTTTGCTTGTTGTTAATGTTATCTAATTTTGGAATAACAACTTCGTCTAAATGTTTGTGAACATTAGAAAACTTGTCATTTATACCACTTTGAATTTCAACAAGTTTTGCATCTAACTTTTCAATTAATTCATCAAAATTCACATCAGCCGAAACTGTTGTTTTTTCAGCATTCATTTCCGCAACTGACGGCATTAATGGTTTTGCTTGCTCTAATAGATACTTAATTTCTTCAATAGATTTTGCTTGAGCATCTTTAATTGAAGTTTCCATTTGTGCAATTTTATTTTCTAAAGAACCAAAACCTGTAAATAAATTATTTAAAACAGAACGCGCTTCATCAGACGGAATTTCTTGTACGATTTGTTCCATTCCGATTTTGTAAGCGTCCATTTGCTCTTTCAGAGCTGTTGCAACATTTTGTAAATCAACATCTACAAATGACATAATAGCTTTTTGAACAGGTTCAAATTCTTTTAAAACAGTTTCTGTTCTATTGTATAAATTTTCCATCATGTCAGTTGACATAAAGTTTAGTTGATCTTTTAATTTATTAATTTTATCTTCTAATTTTAAAAGAGCATCACTAGATGGAATATCTGTACCCGCTGTAATTTGAGCGGCTTCTGTATTAATTCTATTTGCAGTTGTTCCAACTTTTAAGTCAGAAACTTCTAACAACAAGTCTTGCATACAACGTTGAACAGATTCAAAACCTTCTTTAATACCTGCAATTGCCGCAGGTTGTTCAGAAATTGTAGCTAGAGCTGTCATAACGTTATCAAATCTTGATGAAATTCCGTTACAAACGCTGTTAAACTTTTCGTTTTGTCCTACTGTCGCATTTTTATAATCTGCAAAAACTTTGCCCAATTCACTTTTTAGAGAATTGAATTCAAACGCAAAGTTGTTCATCTTGATATCCGCAGATTCACAATCTTCTTTTATTCCAGACATATATTGAACAATATTATCTTGAACTGAATGTAAAGCTACATCATAATCGCCAGCAATTCTGCCAATTACAGTTTCTAAGTTTGTAACCTTTGCAATAACTTCGTCACTTGCAGATACATAATTTTTGATGTCAAAAACAACCTCTTTCAATTGTTTAACATCACCCATTAAAGTTTCTCTAAATGGTGTAGACATTGCTTTTAAATCAGATTGCAAGTATTTTATACCGTCTGAAATAGTTTCTAAATCTTTAACACTTTTTTCGACGAAAGCTCTTTGACCTTCTTCAACTGACATATAGTTTTGCTTGATTGTGTCAGGCATATAAGTAACCATTTCACGCACTTTGTCAGCTAATTCAAAAATAGAATCAAGTTTTTCAGAAGTTCTTTCTGAATTTCTGTCACCACTTTCAACAATTGAAGTTTTTGTTTGGTCTAACTTTTCTACTAATAAATTCAAATTGTTTTTAATTGGTTCAATACCAGAATTTGCGATTGCATCAACAACACTTGCTTTAATATTTCGAGTATTGTCATCAACAAGAGTTCTCAAAGAAGAGAAGGAAGTTTTTAAATCTAAATCTTCTAACATCTTTGCTAAATCTTTAAATTCAGAAGTTGTGCTAATCAAATCTCCACGCATTACGTTTGTTGATTCGATTACAACATCATATACAAGTTTTGACAATTCTGATTTAAAAATTTCAAAATCTTCTTCAGTTAAAATTCTTGTAACTGTTCCTGATAACTTATCTAATTGAACTAAAAGTGCTTTTTGACTTTGTTCATTAGCGTCAGTAAGAGCGCCTTTTAATGTAGTAATTAGTTCAATTGCACCTTCAACTTTTCTAACTAAACCGTCAAAATCACTTTGACCTGCTAAAGCCTTAACATTTGCATTAATTTTTGTATTTTGAGAGATAATCTCTGACATTGTGTCGTTCAAAGTATTTTGTTTTTGGTCAACAACTTGAACCGCAGACATAATAGTATCTGTTGTCATTTTCATATCAGAAACTGCGTTTTTCATATTTTCAACTTCACTTGTTGGGTCAAGATGAGAAATATGCTCCATTAAAGTTTCGTAGTTGTTGTTAACGTTTAAAATAATACTTTCAAAACCATTATTAAATTTATCTAAATCATTTTTCAATAATCCGATATTTTTAATAATATCGCGCTTATCAGTATCATCTGTTCTCAATGCTTCAATTCTTAATGTAATTTCATTAAGAATATCACCTTGCGCCATAACTTGTTTTGAAAAAACAGTTAGGTTTGTAGAAAGAACGTCAAAAAGTTCCTTCATTTTTGGTGTAGTAACTAACTCTTCATTATTTTTTAGGACATTTTTAAAAGATGACTCTAATTCCGTAAACTTAACATTAATAAACGAGTATCTATCTTCTAAAGTATGTTTAATCTCCTCTAATAAATCTTTTGTATTGTCTTCACTTGGCTCTAAACTATTAGCCAATTCGTCCAATTTTACGCCTAAATTATTCAAAACACGGCTTGTATCACCAATATTAAGCGCGTTTTGAGTTTTTATTGCGTCAATGCCCTCCGCTAATGCATTAAAACTTTTATTAATTTCTTCTAAGTTGAATCCTTCTGCCATTATTAGGTTTTCCTCGTCATCTTTTATACAATCTTAGCAATTTTAAGATTATATGAAAAGTAAATTTACAAATAATATTACAAATGTTAAGTTTAGGTACTACTTCCCACAGATAAGTATACCATAAAAATCCATGACTTTGACATTATCTAGAAATTACACTAAAATAATGAGGAAATATTAGTCTAAATCAACTAAAAGATTGATTGCAAATTCTTACTATCGGCATATTCTAGAATGGAAGAAAAACAAAGGACTGTTCAATATGAAAAAGAAAGACCTAAAAAAGGCAATTAAAGAAAAAGAAATCCAACTTTCAAAATTAGAACAACATATCGACAAATCAAATACTTGTGCCGAAGTTTACAACAAAGTTATTTTAGAAAAAGCAATCCTTAACAAAGAATTATCAGATATGGAAAAGAACACTTTCGCCGAAAGAGTTAAAAAGCTAATTCCGCACAAGAAAACTCTTATTTGCGATTACTTTAAAAAGTAATTAAACGTAAGTTTTAATCAATTTTAAATCTTCTAAAGTAATGTCTTTTTGCTCTTGTGATGCGTATTGCATCAAATAAGAAGGGTGATAAATTGCGATAGCATTGTATTTATGTCCATTTAATTCAAGTTCAAAAACACTACCTCTAACTTTAGAAATTTGTATTGTTTTCTTTCCTGTTAAAGTTTTTAAAGATGTTCCACCACATAAAACAATCAAATTAGGTTGTACAGTCTCAATTTGTTTATACAAGTAATCTATGCAATTTTTAATTTCTGGTGTAGCTGGAACTCTGTCTTTATTTGGTCTATCAGGATTTGTAGGACGGCATTTCAAAATATTTGCGATATACAAATCTTTTTCACGATTGATACCTACTTTTTCAAGATAAGTATTCAATAACTGTCCTGCACGTCCAACAAACGGCAAACCTTGGGCATTTTCGTCTTTACCTGGAGCTTCACCTATAAAAACAACTTTAGCATTTGGATTACCTGCTGAAAAAACCATTTTATCGCGTCGAGAACCAATCTCACACGCATAACATTTTTCACAAATATTTTTTAAATCTTCAAGTTGTTTTTCTTTAGTCATAATTACTCTACATCTTTTTCTTCGTCATAAGGTTCATCTTTTACATCACTAAACAAACCTACATCATATTTTTTACAATAACGTTTAACTTCTTTAACTACAACATTTGACAGAATGAACAATGCAAACAAGTTTGGAACTGCCATAAATAGTGTCACAGCATCAGAAAGGTTAATGATACTCTTAAAGTTCATCGCAGAACCAATTACAATACAAATACAGTAAACTAATTGGAAGGAACGAGTTTTTAATTTTGATTCACCAACCAAGAATTGCCAACCCTTTAAACCGTAATAAGAACCGCAAAGCATTGTGCCCATTACAAAGAAACTTGCCATAATTGTTAGCAAAATAGGGAAAAATGGGAATGCAGTTGCAAAGGCTTTTGATGTTAATTCGATACCCGCAATACCTTGAACATGGAGATATTCACCTGTAACGACAATTACAAATGCAGTTGAAACACCAACAATACAAGTATCTACAAACGGTTGTAACATTGCAATAAACGCTTGCGCAACAGGTTTGCTTGTTTTTACTGCCGCAAAAGCAGTTGGTGCTGTACCTAAACCAGCTTCATTCGCAAACATTGCACGTCTAAATCCCCATAACATACAGCCAAAAAGCCCGCCACCAACCATTGCATGAGGTTGAAAGGCTTGTACAATAATAACTTTTATCGCATGAGGAATATTGTGAATATTTAAAATTGAAATAACTAAAATACTTGTTAGATATAAAGCACACATCAAAGGTGTAACTTTTTCTGTAAACTTGCCGATAGATTTTATACCACCAATAATTGTAATCCAAGTTACAATTGCGACAATTAAGCCTATAAGCCAACTATTGTTTGCAAAAATGCTATTAGCTCCACCCGTAACTTCTGTAATTTGAGTTGTCATCGCGTTAATTTGGAATAGGTTCCAACCGCCAATAACCGCTAAAACAGAACATAACGCGTAAGTTTTACCTAAATATGGTGCAATTTTACCTAAAATCTTTCCTTTTAATCCCTTTGAAATGTAATACATTGGACCACCAGAAGTTGAACCGTCAGGGTTTACATCTCTAAGTTTTACACCTAGTAAAACTTCTGAAAATTTAAGAGCCATAGAAAAAAGCCCCGCAACAATCATCCAAAAAATTACCCCAGGTCCACCGATTGAAACAGCGGCTGCAGAACCTGCAACATTACCAATTCCAGCAGATGATGAAATTGTAGCAGTAAGTGCTTGGAATGATGAAACTTCGCCTTTTTTCTTACGTTGAATAAGATCTTTATGTTCAAATTTATGTGCAATAAGTTTTATGGCATGTTTAAATCCCCAAAATCCAATAAATCTAAGTCTAAAAGTAAAATAAATTGCGGCTATCATCAAAAGAGCAATCAAAAGTTGCACTTCCACGCCATTTATATTTACTGAATAAAATATTACAGATGAAATCCTGTCGGCTATTGGTGATAAGATACCATCTATTGCTGCATCTAAGTTCATAAAACAATAATAGTACAAAAAAGGTTTAATTTTAACAAAGAGTAACAAAAAGTTAACGGAATTGAAAAGTTATTTTTTTTATGTTAGTATTAAGAAAAATTTGTCGGAGCGGACAAAATATAACAAATTGGAGACGTGGCCGAGTAGGCTGAAGGCGGCACCCTGCTAAGGTGTTATATGGAGTAATCTGTATCCAGGGTTCGAATCCCTGCGTCTCCGAATTTATCAAAAGAACGGGCGAAAGCCCGTTTTTGCTATAAAAAAATTAATTGAGGGTTTATAATGAAAAAGAATTGTCCAAGAGTTAGCGTTGTTATGCCTATTTTTAAGCATTCAAAAGAACAATTGCTGACTGCAATAAATAGTATTTTAAACCAGACCTTTAAAGATTTTGAATTCATTATTGTTGACGGAAGTGCTGACGAAATTAATTCTCAGCTAATTTCAACCATAAAAGATGAACGCATAAAATATTTTAAGCAAAAGGGTTATGTCAACTGCCTTAATTTAGGCATTGAAAACTCGTTGGGCGAGTATATTGCAAGAATGGACTCTGATGATATTTCATACCCTACAAGACTTGAAGAACAGGTTAAATTTTTAGACAATAATCCTGAGGTTTCACTATGTTCTTGCTTGATTGAGCGCTTTGGTTATTTTGAAGGTTACAAAAAATCTAGACATAAAAAGAACGTAGACTTAATCTCAACAATTGCAAGTTCTGAATTTATACATACAGCAATGATGTTTAGAAAAGATATAAATCTCAAATACGAACATCTAAAACCTATGGAAGATTGCCTGTTATTTCGCAAACTACTCTTGGAAGGATATAAATTTGCAATAATAGACAAATTTTTGTTAAAAAGCTATATCTCTAATTGCTCACTTATGAGAAAATATCCTAAATATATAGAACATTTCATGAGTAGAATTAATATATTTGCTCTAGCAAAACATTATAATTTTAATTTAAGTTTTATTGATGAAATTTTCACAAAAAAGAACTATACAATTAATGAAATCGACGAATATCTAAAATTTGTACATTTATTAATGAAAAAGTCAAACGATCACCAATTAGATGTTTTGAAAATTTGCAAACCATTTTTTTCTTATATG
>CALAFU010000161.1 GCA_937891325.1 uncultured Candidatus Melainabacteria bacterium
GAAGACGAAGAATATCCAAATCTTTTAAAAGAAATTTCTAACCCACCAGCAGTTTTGTACGTCAAAGGTGATTTGAAACGTTGTAACCTAAACAAAACAGTTGCTGTTGTTGGATCTAGACGAGCAAGTTCTAATGGAAAAATGTCATTAGAAAAAATCATCAAGGATTTAGCAAACACAGATTTATGCATAGTTTCGGGACTTGCTGCAGGAATTGATTCAACCGCTCACTATTGCGCATTACAAAACAATTTAAAGACCATTGGCGTAATTGCAAGCGGGTTTGATTTCACTTATCCAGAAAGCAACCGAGAATTATACAAAATGATTTCAAATGAAGGCGGTGCAATTCTTAGCGAATATTACCCAACATTTGAACCTCTAAAATTCAGGTTTCCTGAACGTAATCGAATAGTTACAGGCATAAGCTACGGAACACTTGTTGTTGAAGCAGCATTAAAAAGTGGAGCCTTAATCAGCGCAAATTTAACTTTAGAACAAGGCAGAGAACTTATGTGTGTTCCTGGCTTAATTACAAATCCTAACACAGAAGGTATTTATAAGTTATTAAAAAATGGCGCAACTCTTGTAACTGAAGGCGCAGACATTTTGAACGCTTTAGGTTGGGAAGTAAAACAACCTGAACAACAAAAACTTGATTTAATTAATTTAGAAAATGAAGAAAGTATGATATTATCTGCAATCGAAATTGAACCAAAAAGTTTTGATTGCATACAAAACGAGACTAAACTATCAACTGACGACTTGTTGACTAACTTGACAACATTAGAGCTTAAAGGCATAATAAAACAAGTAGAAGGCGATAGATACACGAAGGTTTAATAAAAATGCCAAAAACAGCAACAAAAGAGAAAAAAGAAACAAAAGCTAAAACTTCAACAAAAAAAAGTGCAGAAAAAGAAGGTAAAGCACTTGTTATCGTGGAATCTCCTGCAAAATCTAAGACTATTAAAAAGATTTTAGGGGATAATTACACAATTGAAGCAAGTTTTGGACACATCAGAGATTTTCCTAAAAATGTTTTAGGTTTTGACGTAGCCAAAAACTTTGAACCAACTTTTGTTGTAATTCCTGAAAAGAAAAAAGTCGTTGATAAGTTAAACGAAATTGCAAAAAAATGTGCAAAAGTTTACCTAGCTTCCGATCCCGACCGAGAAGGGGAAGCTATCGCATGGCATGTTAGACAAGTGTTAAAAGTTGATGATGATAAAATTCAACGTATTGAATTTAACGAAATCACACCAAAAGCAGTTAAATACGCAGTTGAGCACCCTCGTGAAATTGATATCGACAGGGTCAAAGCTCAACAAACAAGACAAATTCTAGACCGTCTTGTAGGTTACAAAATCAGCCCTGTGTTATGGGAAAAGTTAAGAAATAACCACCTTTCAGCAGGTCGTGTTCAATCTGTTGCACTTCGTATGATTTGCGAAAGAGAAGATGAAATTGAAGCGTTCAAACCTGTTGAATATTGGACAATTTCAGCTGAATTGCAAAAAGAAAAAGCAACTTTTGAGGCTGAATTACAAAAATATTTAGACAAAAAAATTGAACTTAAAAACGAAGAAGATTCAAACAAAGTTGTTGAATACTTAAACGATAAATCAACAGAATTCGTAGTTGATAAGATTTCTAAACGTGAAACAACTAGAAAACCGTCACCACCGTTTATCACATCAACACTTCAACGTGAAGCCTCTTCAAAACTAGGTTACGGCGTTGCGAAAACAATGCAAATCGCACAAAAACTTTACGAAGGTATTGAACTAGGTTCAGACGGCGCTGTCGGTTTAATAACATACATGAGAACCGATTCTGTTCGTATTTCTGATGATGCACAAGTTGCAGCAAAAGAATTTATCGTAGAAAATTATGGTGAAAAATATTATCCAGAAAAGCCAAACGACTACGTAAAAGCTGGTAAAAAGAACGTACAAGACGCCCACGAAGCGATTAGACCTTCTTACCCAAGCCGTACACCTCAAAGTATAAAATCTTATTTAACATCAGAACAATATCGTTTGTACAAGCTAATTTGGGATAGATTTATGTCTTCACAAATGCAAAATGCTTCAATTGCAAACACTTCAATTGATATTAAAGCTGGAGATTACACATTCAAGGCTGGTACAAGCTCAATTATCTTCGACGGTTTCTTAAAACTTTATTCTGAAGAAGATGATGACGCTAAAAAATCAATTCCAGAAATGAAAAAGGGTGATGTGTTAAAACGCAACAAAATCAACCCTAAACAACATTTTACACAACCTCCACCAAGATACAGCGAAGCCTCTTTAGTAAAAGCACTTGAAGAGCACGGCATTGGTCGTCCTTCAACTTACGCACCTATTATTACTAAAATTCAAACTAAAGGCTATGTTGAAAAAATTGAAAAAGCATTAGCTCCAACACTTTTAGGTAGAACCGTTTCTAAACAATTGGTTGAACACTTTAAAGATGTTATGGACTATGATTTTACTGCAGGCATGGAAAACAAACTTGACGAAATCGCAGATAAAAAAGCAAAAAGCGAAAAAGTTTTAAAAGATTTTTATGATCCGTTCGTAAAAATTGTTGCTGATGCAAAACAAAACATGGAAAGAATTAATATTGAAAGCGATATTAAATGTCCAAACTGCGGAAAACCAATGGTTGTAAGGACTAGTCGTTTTGGCTCGCAATTCTTAGGTTGCTCAGGCTATCCTGAATGTAAAACAATGATGCCACTTAACGCAACTCAAGAAAGTGCACAACAAGAACCTGAAGTATGCGAAGAAAAATGCGAAAAATGCGGTTCTGATATGATTTTCAAAGTTGGACCGTATGGCAAATATATGGAATGTACAAACGCAGATTGCAAAAATAGAAAGCGCGTTGTCATTTCAACAGGCGTAAAATGTCCAAAATGTGGTGGCGAAATTGTTCAAAGAAAATCAAAATATGGAAAGATTTTCTACGGTTGCAACAAATATCCGGACTGCGATTTTGTATTATGGAACGAACCAACAGGTGACGTTTGCCCTGATTGCGGTTCATTATTAGTTAAAAAAGTATTGAAAAAAGGAACATTCATCGAATGTTCATCTAAAACTTGTAAATATTCAAAGGAGCTTGAAAATGTATAAATTAGGCTTAATCGGTTATCCTTTAGGGCACTCAATGTCTGCAGTTATTCAACAAGCAGGCTTCAAGAGTATTGGAGAAACAGGTTCTTATGACATCTTAGAAACTCCACCTAATGATTTGATTGATAGAGTTAAGTTCCTAAAAGTTAACGATTATGACGGTTTTAACGTAACTATACCGTTAAAAGTGCCAATCTCACTATTTTTAGACGAAATCGATGAAACGGCAAATATTGCTGGCTGTGCAAACACCGTAAAGATTATGCCTGACAAAAGTTTTAAAGGCTATAACACTGATATTTACGGATTTAGAGCAGCTATACCAAACGCATCTAGATTAGACGGTAAAACTGCTGGAATTATCGGAACAGGTGGTGCATCTAGAGCCGCAACTGTTGGGCTTATACAGGCTGGTATAAAGGTAGTTAATTACTATTCAAGAAATATTATTAATTCTTCAGCAATGATTAACTCAATGAGAAATTCATTCCCTGAAATTACATTTAATAATTATCAATTACAAAACATAAGAGAATTATCAGACGTTTCAATTCTTGTAAACTGTACACCGGTTGGCATGCGCGGAAACTCAATGGATATGATGCCAATTACCAAATTATCACTTGAAGAACTTCCAAAAGATGCAATTGTTTATGATGTAATTTACAC
>CALAFU010000162.1 GCA_937891325.1 uncultured Candidatus Melainabacteria bacterium
TTCGTTTAGAAATTCAAAAGGCATATTTAACACTTGTAGAAAAGAAAAATCAAATCCCTGTTGCGTTTTTGGGTATGAAACAAGCTAAAGAAAACTACGACATTTCATTCGGACGTTATAAAGTTGGCGAAGCTTGCCCAACAGAAATGAAGGATGCGCAAGTTTCTTACTTGAATTCTCAAATTTCATACTACAATGCTTTATATCAATTTAACTCAGCAAAAGCTGGTTTAGAAAAAGCAATTGGTAAAAACATTATGTTTGGGGAAGAGGTTGTTGATTTAACTCCATAAAGGCAGTATCAACAATTTCCTTGATGTTGAATTCAGGTGTTTCTTGTTTTTCACTTGTTAGGTGAATTAAATATTCAATGTTTCCGCAAGGACCTTTTATTGCAGAATGAGTTAGATTTAAAACAGTGTAATCTAGACCTTTAGCGCACTCAATAACGCGTTCTATTACGCTGTAATGAGTATTTCTATTTCTGATTACGCCACCCTTCTCTACAAGCTCTTTACCTGCTTCAAATTGAGGTTTTATTAAACAAATTAATTCTTGCTTGTCTGCTAAAAGTGTTTTGAAATTTGGTAAAACTTTTTCTAATGAAATGAACGAAACATCACAAACTAATAAATCTGCAATAGGTTCGTTTTTGGCATAAATATCTTCTCTAGAGCAAATTTTAAGATTTGTTTTTTCAATTGGTTTTACTCGTTCGTCACTTCTAATTTTCCAATCAAGTTGCCCATAGCCAACATCAACAGCATAAACAAACTTTGCCCCATTTTGAAGTAAGCAGTCTGTAAAGCCACCTGTTGAAGCACCTGCATCAAGACAAATTCTATCTTTTATAACTACATCAAAAGTTTTTAAGGCTTTTTCTAATTTAAAACCACCTCTAGATATGTAAGGCATTGATTTTACACGAATTTCATACTCTTTTTGCGTGTTAATTTGATAACCAGCTTTTGTAATTCTTTCGTCGTTAATTAAAACGTCGCCTGCCAAAATTGAGGCTGCGGCTTTGCTTTTGTTTTCAAAATAACCTAAATCTACAAGGTATTTGTCTAATCTTTCTTTTTTCAAATTCGGAAAACCTTTTCTGCATTTTGAGTAGTAACATTTGTAACATTTCTTAATGATGTTTCTTTTAAGTCTGCAATTTCTTGCGCTATGTATGGAATGTATTTAGGTTCGTTTGTTTTTCCTCTAAATGGAACGGGTGCAAGATATGGCGCATCTGTTTCTAGCATTAAGTGTTCTAATGGAATTTCTTTTGCAACTTCTTTCATTTTTTTTGCATTTTTAAAGGTTACAACACCACCTAAAGATAAGTACCAGCCTTGTTTTATACATTCTTTTGCAAATTCAACACTGCCTGAAAAACAATGTAATACAACATCTGAACCCTTGTTGT
>CALAFU010000163.1 GCA_937891325.1 uncultured Candidatus Melainabacteria bacterium
GGAAAGAGCCAGCAAATTAGGTGATTTTTCGGCACTTTCTGACGAATTTGAAATTGACAAAGCGGCTAGCGCGTTTGGCTACAAAGGAGTTTTAGCTGAACACAACGCCTCTGGACAAAAAATGTTAATCATTGATTCTGGCAAAAAGCCTATTCTTACAGAAGATGACTTTGAAAATGACCGCGTAGAAGAAAAAATCAACGCACTTATTAAAAAGTTCAAATATCAATCGCTTCAAATTGATGATTTTACAATCACTAAAAAAGGCACTATGAACGCCTATGGGGAAAAAGTTCCGTATGTGAAATTCACAGCTAAAATCAACAAACTTCCTCTTGGAACTGTTGGTGGTGTAATTTCTGCAATCGACGTTACACCTGATGAATCAAGAACTTTAATTTCACTAAACGAAAACAAAAAGTATTCTCAACTTATTACAAATGAATTTTTCAGCAAGGTTAAGTTGAATAACAAATAAAAACATTAAAAAAGGGGGGGGTTGCGTGAACCGCACCCCGCCTCTTTTAGTTAAAACTATTCATGCATATTTGGTAATTGAGGTTTTCTACCACAAGATTTGTCTTCGTCACAGAAGCCTAAACGTTCACATTTAGGAACCAAATATTCTTTCAACCAAGGTTCTTTTTCTATTAAAGCATCGCACATGCCTTTTACTAACATTCTGATTTCATATTGAGCACGCGTGCAAAGTCTTAAGTTTGCAACATGAATTAATTCTCTCAAGTTTGTTGAAACAACCATTGAAGTTGCACAAGCGTTTGGCAGTACTGCTCTTGCGTCTTCTGCAGGAATTCCAGCTTCTGTGAATTCCAAATATTTCTTAGAAATTTCGCCCATAAAATCAACAAACTTTTGTCTTAATTCATCATTTTTTTCGATTGTTTGAGGAATTAAGAAATCAAATTGACCTTTTTCTTTTACATATCTTTGTGATTTTTGAGAGAAAGACATGTGTCTATGTCTTACAAGTTGGTGTGTGCAAGCTCTTGATATGTTTGAAATTGCAAAACTAACTTGAATATGTTCAATTGTTGAATAGTGTCCAGAACCAATTACACGTTTGATTAAAGACATCATTTTTTCTTCATCTACGTCTTTATCAAAAATATTTAACGGTGTATCTGCACTGTAACAAGTTCGACAAGCCGTATATATAGTTTTAATCATATTATCAGGTTTTGAAATAAGTTTAACCTGTGGTTTATTATCGTTCATAAAATCTCCTCAATTGTGTACAAAAAAATTATATCCCATGACCAAGCATGAGATATAATTTTTAAAATTTCTTAAAGATAAGCACAAACTACTTTTTGTTGCCGTATCTTTTGTTAAATCTTTCAACTCTACCTTCAGAGTCAAGAATTTTTTGTTGACCTGTGTAGAATGGGTGGCAAGCTGAACAAATTTCAACTGTGATGTTTTCATCTACTGAACCTGTTTCGATTTCGTTACCACATACACATTTAATTGTACATTTTTTATAATCTGGGTGAATACCTTGTTTCATAATTTACCTCACTTTTGTCCTTACTGACATTATATTATAACGCTAAAATTAATAAATCAAGTACTTTATTAAAAGACGTTAAGGCTATAAGTCACAAGTAATCAAATATAATAATGTCATTCTGAACTTGTTTCAGAATCGCAATGTTATTCCGGCAAAACAATGCGACACTGAAATAAATTCAGGGTGACAGAACTTTGTTAACATTTCTTAATGTTTATATTTCAAAAAAGGCAATAAATTTCAGAAAAAATACTTTATATAAGTACGAGAGATAATTAAGATTATTCAATATACTTC
>CALAFU010000164.1 GCA_937891325.1 uncultured Candidatus Melainabacteria bacterium
GAACATACTCCAGAAGAGCTTGCAAATATGCTTGCTCCCATTTTAAAAATGCCCAAATCGACTTTGGTAAAGCGTTTAAAACAAAAAACTATTATGATTTCTCTTAAAAAAGGTGTAGATAGACAAACTCATGATGAAATTGCAAAATTACATTTAAGAGAAATTCCAATGGACAAAAGAAGTATTCGAGTTTATCCTCAAGGTGCAATGGCTGCACATGTTTTAGGGTATTACAACTTTGATGCTGATATTGCTGCTGGGGTTGAATTGACGGCTGCAGATAGATTAGAGCTTATTGAAGGCAATACACAAATTGAAAAAACACCGAAGGGCGATATTATTTACGATTTTTCAACAGACCCTTTGGCAACAACTCGTCCAATGAAGGGTAAAGATGTTACTTTAACTATTAATACTGCAATTCAACACGTTTGCGAGCAAGAGTTATTAAAGGTGGTTAAGAGTAGAAAAGCGTTGAGAGGTACTGTAATTGTTACAAATCCCAGAACCGGAGAAATCTTAGCGTATGCAGTATATCCGTATTATGATCCAAACAATTACAAAAAAGCGACTTATAACCAGATTAAGAATTGGACTTTAACAGATGTATTCCCTCCGGGGTCAACTTTTAAGATTATCACTGTTGCATCAGCAATGGAGTTGGGCAAACTAAATAAAAATACAAAAATCAATGATACAGGTAAAATCAAAGTTGGTTGGTGGGAAATTGAAAACTATGATTATAAAAAACGTCCAAATCCAGGTATGATTTCACTTGTATATTTGTTTGAACACTCAAGTAACGTTGGTTCAGTAAAAGTTGCTCAATTGATGACTTCAAAAGAGTTTTACGATATGTTGAAAAGGTTTGGTTTTGGTGAAAAAACAGGGATTGACTTACCTGGAGAATCTCGAGGTCTGCTAAAACCAGCCAATAAATGGGATACATCTGACCATGCAACAATGGGTTACGGTTACGGTACATCTGTAACTGCAATGCAAATGGTTGATGCAATTTCTGCGCTTGCAAACAATGGGGTTAGAATTACTCCTCACGTAATCAAATACACTCAAGAAGAGGCGCAAAACAAAATTCACTATACTCAAGTTTTAAAACCAGAAACTGCAAGAGATGTTACAGAATTACTTATGACAAGTATTAATAACGGAAAATCGCCAATTAAAATGGATAAATATAACGTTGCCGCAAAAACAGGTACATCTAAAAAGCCAAAAGATGATGGTAGCGGTTATACAAAATATTATTACACCTCAACAGTAGGCTATTTGCCAGCAACAGACCCTCAAGTTTTAATTTACATCACAGTTGACTCTGCTCAAGGTGGTGAAGTTTGGGGTAGTACAATCGCTGCGCCTATTTTCAAAGAGGTTGCGTCACAAGTTGCGCGTATATTGAACTTGAAGCCTGATAAAGTAGGTTCTGAAAACTTAAAAGATTAGATTAAAGGAGTTATAAAATGGATTTAGATACATTAGTAAAAAATCTTGATTGTGAAAAAATTAATTACCAAAATGTAGAAATAACAGGACTTTCATACAATTCAAAAACAACAGATGAAGGCAACTTATTTATTTGTTTAGTTGGTGAAAACACAGACGGACATGAATACGCTAAAATGGCAGAAGAAAAAGGCGCTGTGGCTTTAATGGTTGAAAGAAAACTAGATAGCGACTTGCCTCAAATTCTTGTTAAATCTACAAGACATCAAATTGCTGATGTTGCAGATGCTTTTTACAACTCTCCTTCAAAAGCCATTAATTTGATTGGTGTTACCGGTACAAACGGTAAAACTACGGTAACTCACTTGATTCAAAAAATCTTTGAACACGATGATAAACGTTGTGCTTTAATTGGAACATTAGGCTATAAACTTAATTCTAAAGACTTTTACCGAGAAGCAAAGCATACAACTCCACAAGCACCTGAGTTACAACGTTTATTGCATCAAATAAAATACGAAAATCACATTGATAACGTTGCAATGGAAGTTAGCTCTCATGCCCTAGAACAAAGACGTGTAGGCAACTGTGACTTTAAGGGTGCCGTTCTTA
>CALAFU010000165.1 GCA_937891325.1 uncultured Candidatus Melainabacteria bacterium
AAGCCTTTCCGTCATACCGCACTTGTTGCGGTATCTTTTATATATAAGAAAAATTACTTTACACAAGTTTAAATATTTGATACATAAGAAAAAATTTGCTAAAATTTTCTAAATGCGGAGGTAATTTGATATGAAGAAAATTTTAGTATCATTATTTATAATTTTAGTAGTTACTGCTGGACAAGCTAATGCGACTATGACAAAAGAAGCTCATCAGTTGTATCAAGAAGCATGTCAGCTAGAATATAAAAATAATTACGAGGCAGCGATTGAAAAAATTAGAGCTGCAATTGATATGTCTGGTGAAGATGCAATTCTATACACCAAATTAGCTGGTCTATATGCAGATATTGGCGATTATGACAACGCTTTAGGTGCTTATAAAGTTGCAATTCGTTTGAGACCTAATGATGCTTTTATTTACATAAGTATTGGTAATATTTTACAAACAACAGGTGATTTGAATAATGCTTACAATTCGTATATGCAAGCTATGGACATATTTCCTGCTTACAAATATAACTATGTAAATCTTGCTAATGTTTTATTAGCTCAAGGTAAATATGACAAAGCGATTGAGTATTACAATTTGTTTTTAACTGTTTACCCTGAACAAGTTGATGCAAGAGAAAGTTTAGCAACAGCTTATTTAAAATCAAATAAATATGCATTAGCAAATTCATCTTATGCAATTGCCTATAAAGCTTCTCCAACCACATTCAAAAGTTATGCAAATTACGGATATGGCTTATTTCAAGAAAAACAATATGCAAATGCAGTTGAAATGTTAAAACTTGAGTTGTTAGATAACCCTGATAACATCAAAGCTCGTGCTAATTTAGCGGTATCATATCATCAATTAGAAAAATATGATTTATCAAAACAACAATTTGAACAAATTTTCAAATTGAAACCTGACTTCAGCGGTTTAAGAATTTATTACGCAGAATTATTATGCGATATGAAAGAATATGATGCATCTGTAGAAGAATACACTCAGTACATCAAGGCTTATCCAAATGATGCAGATGCATATAAACAACTAGCTTTAGTGTACAAATATCAAGGCAAGGACGAACTTGCAATAAAGAACTTGCTAACAGCCTTAGCTAAGGACAACAAGGATATTGAAGTTAAAAAAGAACTTGCATATCAATATCACAAAAAGAATGATTATTTAACAGCTATTAAGTATTATGATGAAGTTTTAAAAGCTGAACCTTCGAATTATGATGTAAAGGCTAATAAAGCATTGGCTTTGCATGCACTAAAACATTATGACGATGCTATTAAACTTTACGAAGACTTATTAGCTCAAAAACAAAATGAAAGATTAGCTAAAAACTATGTATCAGCTTTAATTTCAAAAGGGGACTATTTCTTAACTAAAGATAGATACAATGATGCTATCAAGTTATTTGAAAAAGCAATTTCTTATGATTCAAATCAAAGCTATCCATATTACGGAATGGCTCAAGCGTACGAATGTTTGAAAAATAACGATAGTGCACAAATGAGCTATGAAAAAGCATTGGAAATTGATCCAGAAAATGAAATGTATAAAAAGGATTATGAGGCGTTTAAACTAGCAACAGCACCAAAAGATGAACCAACCGTTGCTAATCCTGAAGCTTATGGAGATAACCCAAATACAGCAACAAATGAAAAAGTTGTGATTAAACCTGTTACAGAAAAAGACTTTACATCAGGTGAAGTTCCTCAAGAAACACCTCAAAAAGTTACACAAACACAACCTCAATCTCAGCCTAAGCAACAAGCTCAAGAAACAAAGGTTGCTAACACTAACGAAAAAGGTTCATTGGAAGATTTAGATAATTTAATGATTAAACATCCGACTGAACAAATTGAGGATAATGTTAAACGCTTAATTAATGAAGGTGATGCTCTTTACAAAGCTGGACAAAATACTCAGGCATTAGAGAAGTATATTGAAGCCTTGAAATTGACACCGAATGATTCTTTAACAGCGTTTAAAACTGCAAACTTGTATAAACTAGAAAATAATCCAGATAAAGCAATTTATTACTATAAAAAAGCAACCTCAATTAATAAAAACTATGCAGATGCTTGGTTTAATATGGGACTAGTTTATGCATCTCAAGGTGATTACAAAGCCTCAAAAGATTGCTTTAACAAGGTTATAGCTTTAAGTCCAGATTATGCCTATGCATACTATGCTTTGGCAATGGCTTACGAAAATGAAAGTAATATAGAAAAAGCAATAGAATACTATCAAAAATATTTTGATTGCGAAAATGATGACTTAACAAAAAAATCCATTATGAAAAAGATAAATGAACTTCAAACTCAAGCTACTGTATCAGGAAAGTAATTTATGAAGAAATTTATAATATTATCTTTAGTAATGTTGTTAGCTTTGCCGTGCTTTGCCGCCAAAAGGTTTAAGTATGGTATTGTGTTTAACAAAAATCCCTTTTCGCCATATAATTCTGCGGATTTATCAAGAGTTTTTAAGCCTCAACAGCGTATTTATTGGCTTTTTATGTCTAAACCTAATATAAAGGCAGAATTTATCAAAGTTCAAATTGTTAGTGGTACTGATAAAGGTCCTTACCAAACTTTTTCTGGGATTGTTTATACTCACGAATATAAAATTAACAAGGATTCTCCACATTTTTTTACTGATTACGTAGTATTACATTCAAAAGGTCATTACTATATGGAAATCTTTGACAAAAATAATTTACACAAGCCTTTAGCAGTAGCAGATTTTTATGTTAGATGATTACTTTTCAAAAGAAACTAAAGTCCATGAGCCTTTTACTTCGTAGTGAATATTTTTAGCTTGAAGAGGAATAGTTTTTATAATTTCATTTCTAAAATCAGAGAAAACTATATATAAAAGTGGAGTTGCTTTATAAAATTTAGGATTAGTTACAACATTGGAAAAAGTTGTTTCGTCTAAGAATGAAACGCTATCTAGGAAAATAAATGCAACTCTTTGACCTTTATGCATTTTTTTGTAGATATTGTTGTTGATATAGAAAATTAATTTGCTACCTTGAAATACTCCAACCGGTAATGTGGCATTAATAAATGAACCATGATACTCTTTCTTACCATTTTTAACGGCTTCTTTATATGATATTGATGGTAAAATATATTTATTAAAATTTCCTTTATGGAATGAAGTTACGTTATATTTTGAAAAATCTTGATATTTTTCAAATCTGTTTTGAGGATAGTAAGTTAGTACGATGTAATCATTAGGTTTTAATTTGGCACTTTTAATTAGTTGTGCAACGTATTTGTGACCTTCTTCACGAGGCATAAATTGAGCTGCGTAAGGCGTGAATAAGTAGCCAAATTGAATTACAAAGAATATAAGTAAAACCGGAATTTTTATTCTTTTTTTGCTGAATGATAAAACAGTGTTAAAGAAAACGAAAATTAAGATTGGATAGATTTCAATCATATATTTTGCTTCAAAAACTACTTTGCCAAGCATTGCTGTAAAAATCATAACAACAAATACCGCAAGTGCTATGTAGAAAACAAGATTGTCTTCTTTAGACTTTTTATAAAACAGTCCAATAATAATTGTTGCTAGTGCAATTAGTGTTGCTACTAAAATTAATCCAGCGTATAAATGATATCCGTTTAATGCTTCAATTGGTAAAACTTGTGAGATTATTGGGGTAAAGAAATCAACGAACACCTGCAATATACGTTTAAATGAAAATTTTGCCCACCATTGTGAAAAAGATATTGTTGTAAAAATTCTGTATATAAGTGGTGATACTAATAATAGCGCTATGCCTGTAGTTGCCCAACAATATATAATTTGTTTTTGAAATTTGTTTTGTTTTCTAAAGATTAAACTTACAAATAATAAGTCGAAAAAGACAAAAACAAAGCCAATTGTATGAGTTAAAATAATTAAAATATTTGAAATAATTAGTCCGATTAAGTTTTTTAAATTTGGTTTCTTTATAACTCTTAGAGTAAATAATAATGCTAATGCAGAGAATAAGAACAATAAACTGTAAAATCTAACTTCTTGTGAAAAGTAAATTAAAAAACTACTTGTTGCAACGAATAATGCGCATAAAATACCGCACAATTTAGATTTGTTTTTACCAACGAGATACATTACAGGAACC
>CALAFU010000166.1 GCA_937891325.1 uncultured Candidatus Melainabacteria bacterium
AACTCAATTCCAATGATTGCAACGTTGTGGTCTAGTTGATTACCTTCAACGCATAGCTGTATTGCGTAATTTGCCTCTGATATTTCTGCTTTGTATGCACTTTCGCTATCCAAAGCCCAAATCGCCTCGTTGTCATCGTCACTCCAAGTGTCGTTTAGAGGATAAAGACTGTTTTCTTTACTCCATACAAGGTTTTCAAAGTTTGACGAGTAGATTAAATCGCTGTCGTCTCGACTTTCGCTGTCATAATTCTTGTAAACCGAGAAGTTGAAACAGTTTTCGTAACTTTCGTCCAAAATGAAGTAAAATTCGTCAATAGTTTTTCTGATTGTTGGACTTCCAATTGACAAAAACGGTGATTTCCATTTGAATTCAATCGGTTGCCCGTTAAAACTGTTACCAAAATTCTCTTTGTAAATTTTTCCGTCTTTGTCCGCTGTTAAAATGTTGTCACCAAAAACACAAGCGCTAACGATGTCTTGAGGTAAAACTCTTTTATACCAAGCCTTGTTGACAATGTCATTAATCCAAATTGTGTGAAAATAATTGTCGTTGTTGTATGGAATAAAGTACCAAACTTGATTTTTAGCCTCGTGGTTAAGTGCAAAAACTTCTTTTAACCTGCTTTTGTCGAACTTTTGAAACTCTGAATTGATTTTTTGTGTGATGTCACTGCCTAATAAAATCTGATTTAATTCTCCAACTTCAAGTGTGTAAATCCCTGAATTAGAGAAGAAAAACTCTTTGTTTGCAACGTTTACAATGCCGTTATGAGTCTCTGCTCCTTTGTCGGCAAAAGGAATTATTGCAAAATCGTCGGGTGAAGTTCCGCTCAATAGATATGTTCGACGCTTTTTGTAGATTGCAAGATAGTCTTTGTAAGGCTTTATGGCAATTATGTCGTCTGTATCAGTGTAAAAATCTCTGATGTAGCCGGCATCGTTTTCGGTTGAAAAGTCTGAATAGCTTCCAAGAGCTGAAAAATACAGACTAGAACCGCTTGCAATCCACACTCTACCCTTGTAAATTGCAATTACTTCGCTTAAAACGTCTTTTTCGTTGCCGTCTTTTACTTCGCAATCAACGATTTCACCATTTTGTTTTATGTAAAACATTTTGTCTAAAAGACTTGAGACGATTACACCGTTCAAAAAGTTTGTGAATACGGGCGATTGAGATTTGATTGTTCTTTCTAGCTCTGTAAAACTGTCGCTTTTGTGGTTGTAAATGTAGATTTTTCCGCTTGCCGTTGTGATTAAAAGTCTGTTGTCAGAACTGCTTCCTAATTCGTGCAATTTTGTAATCGGCTCTGCTATTGGAATTTCGCAGTATAAAACATTCCCTTTTTGCCTGATAATCCCTTTGTTTAAAAAGATTTCTACGTTTTCAGCATCAGACCAAAATATGTTTTTTGTATTAAGCCCAAGCTCTGTTTTCGTTGAGGCTTGATTAATTCCGCCCGATAAGTTATAGTAAAAAGTTTCCATTTTTCTCCCCTTATTTTTCTCTTTGCAAATACCATTTAACCTTTGTACGAATAAATTTTCCGACCTCTTGCGGTTCTACCCACGAGTATGGTGGTAAGAAAATTATGTCAATTTTGCCTGCGCTTGTTGTTTTTGGGTGAGATTTTCCAAATTCGTAATGGGTTAAAACTGTCTCTGGCGTAATCTCTATGCCGTATTTTTTAGCAACTTTTGCCGCTAATTGCATAGAGGCTTCAAATTGAACCCTTGTGATTGGGTACTTTCCAATAGAATATTTGTTTTTGAACCCAAACATTCCGCACATAGAAATTCCGATAGAACCTGTGTTTCCGCCCCCTGTGTGAGGTGCGTACATTCCTGTTCTGCAAACTTCATTTGCTTCAGGTTTGAATTTGCCGTTGTAAATTTTGCCGTAACTGTCTACAAGATAGTGATAGCAATTTTTTTCATAAGAACTAGGGACAGCATTTCCAGCTGTCCAATGAATAATGATTCTTTTCATAGACCCCCGTTTATTTTTCGTATTGTAGTTTCATGTAATTCGCAACCGCTGAAACCTTGTTGCTCGCTTGCAATTTGTTGATAATTCTCTCAATGTAAGTGTGTACGGTTCTTGCTGAGATGCGTAAAGATTTTGCTATGTCGTTGTAATCATAGCCACTAATTAATAATTCAATAATTTCATTTTCTCTTTGTGATAATTCTTTCATTTTGTCTCCACTAACTAATCCATTAATTATCATCTTACACTTGACATGAAAAAATAATTTCATATATTTTCCTGTATCTTATAATTTACCTAAAGTCATCGAACTTAAGTTCGAAAAACATTTCTTTTTAACCCCGTATTCGTTGTAGTATAAGTAAGAGCGACCTTGTGAATGGCTTAAAGCTGAGTAATTATAAGACTTTTCGGCTATTATGTTTGATTTTATCTTCTCAAAAAATTTCTTAGCTTTTTTATTTTTTAATTTATAAACCGATATTTCGTTGTTATTGTTGAGTCTTGTTAGTTGCAAAACGGTGTTTCCACATATTGGACAGGTTTCCAAGTAATCTAACTCGCAAAAAATGTAGTTGTCATAAGGCTTAACGCTGAAAGTTTTGCACTTTCTTAAACCACTGCAACAGTGTACATATCCCATATTTCTTCTCCGACTGTGTAAGGGCGTAGTTTGCCCCGTATTAATTCGCTAAACAGCGTTGCCATCGAGGGCGTGAGCCTTATCCGAATTTGTGTCTTTATTATACAAAATTTTTTTCGAAAAAAAGTCCGTTTTAAAACGTACGAATTTTTACGTACGTATTTTTACGGACATGATGGTTTAAAACTCTCTAAAATTAGTGCTTTAAGTCTAGCTCACAGCACATCTGACAGGCTCCGAAGACCTTTGCAACTTTAAGGTTCTTTCTAAAGCAACAATAATGTGGCTTGTTGAAGATTTCTTTTATTGTGTTTTCTCTTACATTACCCATTTTCATTGAAAGACAAGGGTACATATCCCCAGCAGGTGTAATGAACGTGTTAGAAAACGGGAATTTGCATGGCTCATATATTTCATTTATAGGTGTTTCAGCCGATGTGTTAAAGAATTTTTCTATTGCTGATAGGGTGTCTGGACAATTTTCGAACTTTGGAGAGAAGCGCAAACGCACGTTAGAACGCTTTTGTAGATTCTCAATCTCTTTGTAAACCTCTTTGAAATGCTCCATATCAAAGTATTTTTCAATAGGGTAATAGCCGTTAAACTCCTCTATAAAGCTATCGTGGAGAATTGAATTCTGTTTTAAGTTGTTATTACGCAAAAACGAGATAGACAAAAACTCAAAACCCTTTTCATCACACAACTTGAACAACTTTGGTAAATCATCAAGGTTGTTTTTTAACACAATAGTTTTAATATCAACCATAGGGCGCTTTTTGCGCGAATTTAGGTTGTCTAAATTGCTTATTATTTTGTCAAAAATGCCGTCTTTGTTGCGGTTTAGGTCGTGATTTTTGCCGTAACCGTCTAGAGATACGGATAATAGCAACATTTTTGTCCTTATAAATGCATCAATTATCTCATCATTCATAAGTACGCCATTTGAAACTACATTAACCTTTGAAAACGTCTTCTTGCAAGCCTTTTCAAGGATTTCAACGAAGTCTTTTCTGATTAATGGTTCACCGCCAACAAGAGTTATAAAGCTGTAAAACGGAACTTGGTCAATGATTTTGAACCATTCCTCTGTTGTAAGTTCTTGCTTGTTGCGGTCTTCGCCTACATAACAATACGGACATTGTAGATTACAACGGTATGTTAGCTCAAAAAAGTATCTCAAAGGCATTAGCGCTCTGCCATAACGCGAATTATAACTCGGCAAAGCGTACAAATTTCTAGCTAAATCAAACATCTTTGAGTAATTAGGCATGGCTTTATTATCCTTTAAAAACGCTAGTTTTACAAGTTTTTGTTTTTAGTGTAAAATCAAGTTATGGAAAAGTTCTCAATAAAAATTCGTCCTATGCAAAAGCAAGATATAGACGGGATTATAGCGATTGAAGAAGCAACCTATGGTGATCATCATTGGTCGAAGGATTCTTTTTATTCTGAATTGAATAACAATTTGGCTAGATACTACTGTGCGTTTGATGAAAACGATACTTTAATGGGCTATGTCGGCTCGTGGTTTGTAATTGACGAGGCTCATATTACGAATTTAGCGATTAGTC
>CALAFU010000167.1 GCA_937891325.1 uncultured Candidatus Melainabacteria bacterium
TAAAATCAGCCAAGAAAATTCCTGAAGAGCCGAATAAACCTAGAGAAATATAGTAAGAAATCACTAAAACAAGGCTAAACAAAATTAAGGCAAGTATAGAAAACCCTAAGCAAGGTTTAAAATAGTCACCCATACCAACGATAAATTGTTTCAAAAGAGTAAAAGTGTCTGAAGATTTTTCGTACACAATTTTATTTTTAAAATTAAAAATTGCGCACATAATCATATAGAACCAACCTGACATAAAAATGCTTGTTCCGACAAGGAGAACTATTCCTGAAACAATCAGCGCAATCGGATTATTCATATACTTTTCGGCCGTTCCGAAATATAACAACACCAACATCATAAAAATCAATGGTGGAGTGAATAATATTAAGTTGTCAAATGAGATTTTAAAAGCATTTTTAAAAACTTTTAACATAGATACCTCACTATAATAATATAAAACTATACTTTTTCAGCCGTTTTTTTACCTTCAATAACTGCTTTTCTCTTTTTACGGCGCATCAAATCTACGAACGCTTCAAGACGTGTAATATAGCCAGCTTTACCTGATTGTTCGTCCATAACAAGTGTCAAGATTGGAATATTATGATCTTCTCTCATTGCAGGGAAGATATTTTGAGACATAATTTCTGGCATACAAGTAAATGGGCTTACGTGAATAATGCCGTCTCTGTGTTTCATATCAGCAAAAGCTACGTCAGAAACACATTCCAAAGCATCACCACCGATATCTCTCATAAGATAAGGTTTTGCCATTCTGTTTGCACGTTGCAAGTGAGTTTCGCCGTTTCTGAACAATTTTGGAATAATCGCATCTTTTAAGAAACTGCTAACTGTCAAGCTACGTCTTGTTTGTACACCCATTTTACCTAATTCTCTTTCAATGTATTGATTAGAGAATGGATCACCTACTAGATAGATTTCACCTGTAATATCAACATTTAAGATTTCACGTTTTTTATCAATTTCAGTCTTAGCCATTTCTTTTTTAACGGCTTTTCTGATTTTGTTAATGTCGCGGAAGTTTTTAACTTCTTTGTACATATTCAAGCATTTGTTATAATGACGTTCTGCTTCACCTGTTTTAACCTCTCTTGCTCTGTAATAAGCTAAAAGGGTTTCTAAATCGTCAAGTGCAAAAACCATTCTAATCATCATAATAGAAGCCTTTGCTGCAGCAATCCAATCGTCTTTTCCTAACAAATCGTGGAAGAATTTGAATAAACCTTTAATACCGTCATACAAAGATAATTCAAGGTATTTAGCTTCATAACCTAAATCAGCCAAAGCGCTTTGAATGTTCAAACCATAAACACCCAAACGACAACATCCTGGAGAAGTAAGCATTGCAACGTAATCAGTACCACCTTCAATAGCTTCAATAAAGTTACCTAAGATTAATTTATAAGGTAAACAAACTGCTTCAGGAGAGTTTTTAACCCCTAAAGACAAGGTTTTTTTGCTTGTATATGGTGGAACATAAGCCTCTACACCAAATTTTCTTAATGCAACCGACCAAGCGATTGAAATAGTCCCCATGTGAGG
>CALAFU010000168.1 GCA_937891325.1 uncultured Candidatus Melainabacteria bacterium
GTGTTTACAATTTCTGTCGCCCCTTTTGGAAGTTTTAAAATTTTCTTACGCAATAAAAAATTCCAATTGTCAAAGGTGCAAATCTCTGAATTGATAATGTTTAGGATATTTTTGATTTTTGTATGGTCATTTTTTACAAGCTCGTTAAAGGTTCGGACTTTTTTGTAGTTCAATTCCATAAGACACTTGTTAATTATTTCAAGATAATTCATTTTTTCTCCTTGTTGTTGGTTTTATTTAAATAATCTAATTTCTTTGAAACCAAGAGCCCCTGAACTAAATTCAGGGTGACATAAGGTTGAATTTTAAATCATAATGTCATTCTGAACTTGTTTCAGAATCTCTTGTTGTTGAGATGTCAAATAAATCTTTTGGTAATTTTTAGTTTACCCCTAATCCGCGCCCAAAGGGCGCGGTGGGGTGGGGACGAGGATTAAAAGTGCTATTTTATCAACCCTTTTTTCAATTGGTCCATAATCAATGGCTCGTTTTTAAGGTATTCCGCACTTGTCATTTTGCCGATTTGCTCACGAGTAAATGGTGAAAAGTTTTTGCTTTCGCTCTTTGTGTTTTGCGCGTTGGCTTGAAGTTTTTGTTTAGCTTGCAAATTAGCCTTTTCAAGATTTTGTTCGTGCGCTACCTTCTGCAAATATCTTTCAATAGCAGAAACCTCAACGGCTTCGACAATTTTAGAAATTTTAGAAAGTTCATCTTTATCAACAGAAATATTGTCGGATTTTAAGTAATTTAGAATTTCACTTCGTCCGCCAATATCGAAAAACGTAGGATTTTCTTTTGCAAATTCTTCAAAAACAGTGTTTTTATCACGAATTTGAGTGGTAAAATCTTCTCGCGTGTTTTGTACATTCATTTTTAACGCCTCTTGAATTATATGGTTCAATAAATTTTGACCTTGTAGCGGGTTGATTAAACCTGAATTTAAAACTATTTGAAGGTTGTTCAAATTCTTTTTAAATTCCTCAGGAATTAGCGATTTTTGCGCCGTTTTTTCTGAATTTAAGCCAAGTTTTTCTTCAAATTTACTTTGAATCTCCTGTTTTTCTACTTGTTGCTCGGCTTGAGATGTTGTTTCTTGTTGGTTTTCTGACATTTTTTAATCCTCATTTTTAACTTGATTCATATATTTAACAGCTTTTTCAATAGCTTCATCAATAAATGTAGCCAAAAGCATTGCTACAATTGGCTTAAATAGAACAGGTACAGGAATTTGATTGATTACAAATTCAATTGCAGTACGTTTTTTAGTCTGTCCTGAACTTGTCTTTAATGCGTTCTCTGCATAACTTACAGCCCCATAAGCCAAATCTGATATTGTATCTTTTAAATTTTCAAACATTGTTTTTTACCTCATAAAAAGGCGCGCGGAGCTTCGCTCCGCGCGCTAAATAGTGTTTACCGTATAAATTAAGGAGTATTAGTGTTTTTGTCTTCTGTTTCGTCTTGTGTTGTTGCATTAGGGTCAGCCACAACCATTTTTGCTAAAGCCTTTGGCTGAACAGTTTTTGCACCGTAAAGGTATAAACCTCTAACAAGGTCTGCAAAAGAATCTTTGTCACGTAAGGATTCGACTTTAGAAAGTTGAGATGCAAAAGTGATTGCGTCGTTTGTACCTGCTAAAACGTAGAATAGACCTGATGTTGAGGTTAGGTTTGTGCTAACTAAAACGTCCATACCTGCAATTCTACCGATAGAACCTTGTCTCAAGGTTTCATCTGCAACGTTATGTGCGCCAATGAATTCGGTGCTTTGTAACAAGTATGATTCAATTGTGGGATTGATTACAACCCAAGGCTTTTTGTCACCTGTTAAAGCGTTTGCGTTTTTAAGTTTTAATGCTAATTCAACAAATTTTGCGTAAATTGTTGTCTTGTCTAGAGTTACGGCTTCGTCTTCTGAACCTACTGTGTTGTCGGCGTCAACGTCTGTGTGCATACCTAAAAGATAAGAATCTTGCACTTCTTCGATTGCTTTTTTCGCGTTAGTTAAATGAGCTTCCATAATACTTTGGTTAGCTTGAGCTTGCGCTACATCGTTAATTTTGAAGGCAAAGTATTTCTTTTGGTCGATTGTTAAATCTTGAGAGGTTGGTGATAATTCGCTGTAAGAAATGTTTTCAGAGCCAACTGTTGAGATTGTAACATCGGCAGGTGTAATGATTTTAACCTTGTCGCCTTGATTTTTAATGTCGCCTTCGTAATTGCGGTTAACGCATTGCATCATAACGCAATTTTTTTCAAGCATAGTGTTTAATTTTTGACTCCAGATTTGTGGAATAAACGCAGAATAAGCGTTTGAGTTTTGAACTTCAGTTGATTGTGATTCAGTCATTGTTTTTCCTTTCTGTTTTGTATGTACTGTAAGAGATGCATAGATGCTAAGACGCATAGATGCATTGAGTATTTGTTTTTCCGTCATACCGCACTTGTTGCGGTATCTTTTTGTCAATAAGTCAATAAGGGTTAAGTCAATAAGTCGAACTATAATAAAAATGTCATTTTAATAATAAATGAACTTATCGTCTTAAAGCCTTATAGTCTTGTTTTATCGTCATACCGCACTTGTTGCGGTATCTTTTTGTCAATAAGTCAATAAGGGTTAAGTCAATAAGTCGAACTATAATAAAAATGTCATTTTAATAATAAATGAACTTATCGTCTTAAAGCCTTATAGTCTTGTTTTATCGTCATACCGCACTTGTTGCGGTATCTTTTTGTCAATAAGTTAATAAGGGTTCTCCTTTTTGTCGTATAATGAAAATATGCAAAGAATAAAAAAATATCTCTCATTTCATTTGTTATCGTTAATTGGCGATTTATTTTTTTTATTGTTAGTATTCTCAATTGGTGTTTTAATCTATCTAACAATAAAGGTTAGTATTTCAGATGACTATGAAATGTTTGATATAATACTTGGGTATGTTAGTTATTTTGCCCCAATTTATACATTGTTTTATAAGTTGGCTCTAAGTTTGTTTGTGTTATTTATTTTAGAGTTCAGTCTTCAATTGTTAAATCTTAAATTGAA
>CALAFU010000169.1 GCA_937891325.1 uncultured Candidatus Melainabacteria bacterium
GCACATAATCATTATTAGAAAATGAAATATCAGATAAATATTTTGAGTCAACAAATATTTTATTCTTACTGATAAAGTAAAATCGGGATATCTTCTAATCAACTGTCTGTAATGTTTTTGCGTAAGTTTTGGTGATTGCATAAACTCAGCACATTTTGCTTGACGATAAATCGCAGCAGACTTTAGAGTTGAATTAGAAGGAACATTACCAAAGGCTTTGTATGCTTTGTGATAATCCTCAGCTTTATAATATTCCAAAGCTACGGCGTATGTTTTTACTCCGTCTGATTCTCCCCTCGTTGCATTCCACGCATTTACAATTAACAGTGAAATTACAGCTATTATAATCACTATAATTAGTGTTGTTTTTTGTTTTATATTCATATTTCGTACCAGTAACCAAGTTTTATTCTAGCAAAAAATAACTCAAAACGCTACAAGTAGTAGGTTATAACTTTACAAAAATAAAATATAATGAAGGTGTGAAACGAACTTATCAAACTCCTCCTATAAAACATATCAAAAAAGAAAGGACAAAGGTTATAAAAACCTACGTCCTTTCGTCTGAAATAAAAATTTTGAAAGAGTAATTAACGTTACTTACATGTTGTCACAGTAGTACCATTTAATACTTTGCCATTCGGGCATTTACCCGTTTTGTCTGTCTTTAAGTAATCCATATTACCAAAATTGATTACCCATTTTGTACAATAACCATTATTGAAACAACCCTCGTTAGTATCGTTGTAATCGTATCCCAACATATCATCAGGGATAACACCTTTTTCGGTACTAACTTCAAATAGAAATAAATCTTTTCCGTTTTTATTTGAACCTTTTTTGCCATCTAAATCAACCCAAAAATCTGCGCTTTTAGTATTTCCTGCAGCATGCATCTTTAAAGCTGCACCGTCTGCTAAAATAACATAATTACTTGTATTATCTAGAACTCCTATAGCTGAGCTTTCTCTAAGATAGGTATAGTTATTAGCAAAACAATTAGTTCCGGTTTTTCCACAATCTTTAGAAACTTTTAAGAATTCTTGAATCCGTTCCGCAAATCTTGTTGATTGTGCGGTTGCAGTTGTATCGTTAATAAACCAATCTTCAAGTGGTCCATATACAGCAGTAGCTCTGCCATAAGCATCATTAAGGTTAGAATATACTTTTTGTAATTTCGCAACTTTTTCTTTGTCTGCGGTTGATGAATTCAAGTTTGGAATAGTCAATGCGGCAACCACACCAATGATACCCATTACGATTAAAGTTTCTGCAAGGGTGAAGGCGAAGGCTTTTTTGAAAGTGTGTCCAAACTTAATGTCATGCTTAAATTGTTTCAACATCTCATGTCCTTGAGACCCTGAAATAAATTCAGGGTGACATAAGGCTTTATTTGACTTATCAAAATGGTGACATAGAATTGTATTTGTTATTCTACGCAACAAAAGCGTTAAATTAGCCTTCAATCCACAAAGCCTAAAACACGCGTTACTACTAGTGTTTACCCCCCCCCCGCAATATTGAAGGGCTTCATTTTCATCAATTTTAGCCATATAAAGTCTCTCCTTTTTATTAAGTATAAACTATTTTTTACACATTTTCAAGTGTAAAAATAAAATTTATTTATTATTTGAATATCTGCAAGATGCTGAAACAAGTTCAGCATGACATTGTGTTTTATTTGTTATTTGAAAAGTTAACAGAAAATTAAATATGTTCGCCTTGCATCAATGTTGATTTATCTTGTAATGGTGTTACAACAGCTTTTGCTTTGTTTGGGTTTGCAGGAGCTTTAAAACTTGTATCTGGACGTTTTACTAATTCATCGTCTGTTTCACCTAGTTTATCACCATTTTTTATGTGCATTCTATCATATTCAATTTGAGTTCCTTTTGTATTCATTGCCATCGATACACCAAAGTATGTATATTGTCTAATAAAGTCATAACCCAAGTTTAACTTACAATCATCAGGACCAATTGCAACATAAATAGAGGCTTCTCTTAGAGCTGAATCTTTATCTGATTGATAGTCATAATCTAAGTCGTTTGACAATTTATAAGAACCATATAAACCTAAAGTTAAATACTTGTGCAATCTAACATATTCTCTCAAGTACACATTAGATTTACCATATCTATAAGCATCCATTGAACGGAATGGTGTATGATCATCATAAGCTGATAAATAATATCCTAATTCTTGACGCCATAACTTGTATTGTGTTGTTAATCGTGGACCAATTCTACCAATAAATTGAGTATCACCTGTACCATAAACAGCAGCTGAACCGTCTGCAACAAGGTTAAATGTCAAAAATTTAATATCATCTTTTGTCATAGAGTGGTCATTTTGATTATAAGTTTTACCCAATGATAACAAGGTTTGGTCGATTTGTGCCATATATTTTAATCTCAAAGTACTCATGTGACCATCAATATCTTCATATTCTTCATGGTTTCTTTTTTTATCATTAGCTCTAAAGAAACCGCCTGAAAATCTATGTCTAAAAGTCAAGTTAGCTTTTTCATACAAAAAGTCTTGGTGAGTGTATCCTTTTTCATAAAGTAATTCACCACCATAGCCTAACCAAGATTGTCCCATAAACCATTCATTCATATATGAATTTGCACCATATTGGAACAATAAGTTTTCATCTAGTCTTTGATAACCTTTGATGTAGTATGTGCTTTTTGCTGAACTATAAGCGATATCAGTTTGGTTTGTACCGCTCTTAAATCTTGCAATACCACCAAAGCCTAATTTTTTGTAATAGTTAATTGTTGGGATAAGTTTCAAAGTTGAACCAAATGGAGTTTCTAAAACAACCCCAGGTCCTAAGAACATACCAAAGTTAGGGAACGAACCTAGTTCTGGATAGTTACCTTCAACGTAATCGTGTTCTTTGTTTGTATAGAAAGTCATTGAAGGGAGTGAAACAACTTTTTTACCACTTCTTGTATAAACCTTCAGACCTTTTACTTGAACTTTATCATGTGATTTTTTAGCAGAAATGTTCAATTCTTTAACTTTTACAACCATTTTATTATCTTTAATGTCTGTAACTAAGAATTTCATTTCTTCTTCTGGCAAAATCATTCTTTGAATATCAGTACCAAAACCTGAAGTGTACATTGATACAATCTTGTCGTAGCTTGATGAAATTTTACCGTTTGTTGTTAAGATATCGTCCCCAAACATATAACCATGTTCAGCTTGAATATCAAACACATATTGAGATGCGCGCAAGTTATCCAATACACCTGATTCTTCATTCAAGTTAATCTTCATATAGTCGCCAAATACTTCATTACCGGCTTTAACAACTTTTACATCATCGAAAAGTTCAATAATATTAGTAACTTGGTTAAAAGTCATTTTATCCGCAGTCATTACAACATTTTGAGCAGGAATTGTAATTTCAACGCCACCAACAGCTTCAACTAGCGTTTTGTCAGGGTTATATTTCATAACCTTACACTTCATTACAGCTTTTGCTTCATCTTCTTTTTCTTGTTGAAGAACTTCATTTTCTTCTTCCTCTTGAACAACTCCGTTTGCATCTGCAAATTTTGTCTTTTTATTAGCTTTATTAACCTTGTGTTCGTTATGAGCTTTTACAATTTTTCTTCTTAATTTTGTAATAGGTGGAGTTACTTTTCTTGAAGCTACCCCAGGAAGTCCTGGTTGGTATGGTAAAAATTGTCTATAATGTTCTTGTTCAGCCTTTTTAAGTTCTTCATCACGTTCTTGTTGCAATTGCAATGGAGTTTTGAAGAAGGTTTCACCGGTAAAGTATGATTCTTTTATATCTGTACTAGGCGCAATAGAATCTTCAATCGCTATCGCTGGCGATATTAAAAACACTGAAACGACTAACACTATGACATTTTTTAATTTATTTAACAATTTAATTTGACCTCTATATATAATTTAGTGGATTATCAGGTTTACCATTTACCCTGACTTCAAAGTGACAGTGTGGACCTGTACTGTAACCTGTTGTACCTTCACGTCCAACAACTTGACCTTTTGAAACATACGCACCATTTGAAACAGAAACTGAATCTAAGTGGGCATATAATGTTGAAATTTGTTTTCCGTTAACTCTACCGTGGTCAATGATTACAACCTTACCGTAACCGCCGTACCAACCTGTGTAAATAACTTTACCTGAGTTAGATGCTCTTACAGAGCCTCTATAAGGACCTGCGATATCAACACCTGAGTGGAAAGAACGGCTATTGAAAATAGGGTGTGTTCTATAACCAAATGGAGAAGTAATTCTACCTGCAATTGGCTTAATGAATCCTGATGCAACCTTGATATCATTAGAGCCATGAGAGCTTCTGTTAATCATTGTACCGATACTTGCAGATTGTTTAGCCAATTCTTTTTCTGCTTTTTCATAAGCTACACGGTCTGTGCGTAATTTATGAATCATATTTTCATTTTGAGCAATTTCTCTTTGAATTGATTGTTGTTGATAGTTGATTGTCTTAATTGAGTGAGCAAGTTCGCGTTTTTTCTCTTCAATAGAGTATTTTAAAAGAGCAATTTCTTTTGCTTTAGCTCTTGCAGCTGCCATTCTGCGGTAATCTTGTTTGATGATTTTTGATTCAAAATACATTCTATCTAAGAAGGTATTGAAATCTGTAGCAGACAATAATAACACGAAAAATCCGCGACGTTGTGATTTATAAACTTGACGGATTCTTGATTTCATTCTAAAGTCTATCGCTGCAAATTCGTTCGTTGCTATTCTTAATTGTTCTTCCATAGCCGCTAATTCGTTTGTTGTTGAACTTAATTTGTTCTTTGAATTAGCCAAATTTGTAGCTGTACTTTCTAGTTTTTGTTGGTTTTTATAAAGTTTGTTATGTTCAACTCTTTCCAACCATTTTAAGTGATTAATCTTTTGTCTAGCTTGTTCTTTTGTTTTAACTTTTGCAGCCATTGCGCAAGGACAACCAAAAACTACTGTTACTACTAATAACAGCATCATGACTATTCCTTTTTTGCAAAAATTAATATTCAAAATCTTTTCCTTATCGTAACATTAGTGGAAGCATTAACAAACCTACTGTCCATGCAATGAATGTAAATGCAATAATACCAATGATAATCTTTTGGTGTCTTCTAAAAAATTCCATAGTCTTCCCCTTGTTATTAATATACATTGTATTATCAAAATACAAAATTTGCAATTATTTAGGGTACAATTTGCAAAAAAAGTTAAAATCGTTTAATATATCCTTATGAAATATAAGTTCGAAAATATATTTTTAGATGAAAAAGAGTTGATGTCACTAAATAGTGAAATGATTGACCCTATCCTTATCGAAAATAACCAATCGCAACTTAAAGAGGTGTATGAGTTTTATAAAAATGAACACCCCATTCTTTATATGAATGGTTTTCTTGGTACAGGTAAGGTTCAATTAATTAACTACTCTTTGAATTTTCTTTCTCAAGATGCAGTTGTTTTGAAACATAACTGTTTTGAAACTACAATTCTTGATGACATTTTTCTAACTTTCTTTGAGGAGTTCAAAAAACTTGAGGCACAAAAGATTATTGTAAGACCTAACATCAAGTCAGAAAACTTCAATCAAAAAATTCACTCATATTTTTCAACAATTGAAAAACCTATTTTGATTGTTTTAGACTCATTTGAAGCACTTACAGAAGAAAACAGAAAAGAGATTATTGATTTTCTTCTACATTTAACTACCTTCCAAAAAGTCAAAACAATTCTAATCGGTAGAACCTTTAAGGCTAGTCAATTTCCTGAAAGATTGACTATTGACAGAGTTTCTACTTCACCTTTAGACAAAACACTTTTTGAAAAATACCTTAAGAACAACAAAATCAAGTACAATCAAAAAGTTTTAGAAGATTTATACAAATACACGCGTGGATATCATTTCTTCATTAATTTAACTCTTGAAATTATGAGGGAAAAGCAACTTGCGCCAGAAACTTTTTTAGAAAACTTCAAAAAAAGTTTTATGAACTACTATGAATATCTTGAAAAAGAATCTATCGACTTAGTTCCAGCTATTGCAGTCAGATTTTTCTGGTTACTATGCTTATTTAGACACGGCGTGAGCATTACGCTATTAAAGCAATTAAACCTTTATGATGAAGATGTTATCTCAATTTTATTGAAGAATAAAATCCTTACAAAAGATAACAACCAAATCTATGTACAAGATTACTTTAAAGAGCAAGTTGATGTATCAATTCCGCAGAATGTTGCACTAAAATTACATCAAAATATTATTGATATTTACGAGGCTCAATTGCCTTTAAGACCACTAGAAAGAACTATTTTGCTTTCTAGACAAACAATGAGAAAAGAAATTGAATATCATTCACTTTTCTTACCTAAAAAGCAAGTTGTACCTAATGAGCATGGTTCTGGTTTGACTTACGTAACTTACTCAAAAGAAGCAAAACAGCCAACCTCACAACAAGCTCCTGAACAACAAGCTCAGACAAATACCCAACCAAAACCACCGCAACCTGTTCAACAACAACCGCGCCAACAAGGTCAATGGGTTTCTACAAAGGATTATTCTCAATCTGTTGCACAACCACAACCTCAACCACAACAAATTGAACAACCTACCCAAGCTACAAATATTGACTTGAGCAAATTAGGTTTTGACGTAAAAGATTTGCCATTCAAGTTAACTCCACAAGAAATGGAAATGCTTGCAGCAAGTGTTGCTAGTATTCAAGAGGCACACGAAAAGAATGCGTTGAATTTACAACAAAATGCAAATCCTTCTCAACAACCTATTCAAGCGGTTCAAGCACAGCCTGAAAAAGATGAAGAAATACAAATTACTCTTGAAGATATCGTCAACTTTGCAAAGCAACAAGAGGCTGAATATCAATATGCAAAAATGATTGAACTTTATCAAAAAGCATTAACTTATACTGAGGATGATAATTATTACAACTTTTTGCCATTGATTTATACAAAGTTAGGTCTTGCTTATCAAAAGATGTCAGATTGGGAAAATTCGCTTAAATACTATGAATTAGCACGAGATTTCTACGAACAAACAACTGAAAAAATCAAAGAAAATTATATCAAATTGAGCATTGCAAACATCTATTACGAAACTTACAAGCCGGACAAGGCTAAGAGTTTGTTAATGGATATCATTAATTCAAACGGCATGCCTGAAATTTTGATTACAAAGACATACATCGCATTTGCAAACATTGAAGATAGTTTATCTAACATTAACAGTGCTTATGAATATTACAAAAAGGCAATAGCTCTTTCTAATAGCTCTATGGACACTGAAACCTTGTCTGAATTATACTTTAAGTTTGCATTGATTGCCGATGACAAAGGTGACACACCTTCAGCGTTAGAATATTACAACAAGTGTATAAATTTGAGTAGTGATGAAAAATTAAACAAATATTTGTCTGCTGCATACTCAAACCTTGCAACACTTTATTTCGAACGAAATGAGGCTCAAACAGCGGCTAAATACTTCACAAAAGCGTATGAGTTAGATGAAAATAACAACAATTACGACGGAATGTACTTCTCTGCAACAAAATTAGCCCAACTTGCACAAAAGAACTTCCCTGAAAAGGCTATTGAATATTTAGTAAAAGCAAAAGAATGTGCTAAAAAATTAAACGACACCTTCTATGTTGCATCAGCCGTACTCGCAACAGGTGATTTCTATTACTCTAGGAAAGAAAATGAAATGGCACTTAGAGAATATTTAAGCGCTTATGAAATCGCAAAAGATGAATTTAGCAAGGATAACTTGAGTAAAATTCAAATGAGAATTGATGATATTAAGTTTAGAATAGGCTTAGAAGCCTTTAACAAGATAGAGACAGAATTTAAAAATGGACAACACTAAGACGTTTCAAAAATTTCAAGAAATATTTTTAGAAAAGAATAAGTTTTTAAACTTAATCTCTAAAAAAGATGCAAAATATTTGTGGGAAAAGCACATTCAAGATTCTCTTGCAATAAAACTTTTCTTTGAAAGACACAAAAAACTTTATAAAAACTTGTTAGACATCGGAACAGGCGGAGGCTTCCCTGCTTTACCTATTGCTATCGAATACCCTAAACTTCAAGTTGTTGGAATTGATAGCATCAGAAAGAAAATTGTTGCTATTGACGAATTTGCAAAAGCTCTAGAGCTTAAAAACTTTACAGCGATTTGTGATAGAGTCGAAAATTTAAAAGACCAAAAGTTTGATATCATTACAAGTAGAGCCGTTGCTAAATTAGAGCAAATTGTAAGATATGCCCTACCGCTATTAGAAAAAAATGGGTATTTAGTGGTTTACAAATCAATTTTAGTTCAAGATGAAGTTAAAGATGCAGAAAAAGTTTTGAAGAAATTTAAAGCGAAAGTCGGTGATATTATTGAATACCAACTAAAAACAGATGAAGATATTTTTGAAAGGAATTTGGTGGTAATAAAACATGTCTAGTATTCGACCATTTTTGCCAATAATTATGCTTACAATCTCAAATGTGTTTATGACCTTTGCTTGGTATGGACATTTAAAATACAAAAGCACAGCTTTATGGGTTGTAATTCTTGTAAGTTGGGGAATTGCATTTTTAGAATACTGTTTTCAAGTTCCTGCAAATAGAATCGGACATGAATATTATTCCGCAGCTCAACTTAAAACTATACAGGAAATTATTACACTAATTGTATTTTCCGTTTTTTCTGTGCTATATTTAAAAGAGCAGTTTAAATGGAATTACCTTGTAGGGTTTGTTTTCATAATCCTTGCGGCATTTTTCATTTTTAAAAAGTGGTAATATATCTAGAAAGAATTTAAAAGTTGGATAACAAAAAGATTAAAATTTATATAATTGAAGACTATATTTTAACAAGAATTTCTTACGTCAAACATTTTGAAACAGACGAACAAATTGAAGTTTTAGGAAATTTTGGAACCGCAGAAGAATGTTTATCTGCAATGGAAAAAGAGCCTGCCGATATCGTTATGATTGACTTAGGTCTTCCAACAATGAACGGTATTCAAGCAACAAAATATTTAAAAGAAAAATATCCTAGCACAAAATCAATTATTTTAACTTCACACGAAGATGAAAATGAAATTATGGCAAGTATTGCTTGCGGTGCTAGAGGCTATATCTTAAAAGAAATGCCTTTAGAAAAAATTACAGAAATTATTAAAGCTGTAAATATTGGTGCATATTTCTTTGATGAAAAGATTGAACACATTCCATTAGGTACAATTCCAGAACCTAAATCAACAAATTTTGATAATTTATATGATACACCAGAACTAAAAAATAGACTTACAGAGCGCGAGTTAGAAGTATTGAGATTGCTTGTTCAAGGCAAAACAAATCCCGAGATTGCAAAAGACTTGTTTGTTTCAGCGAACACAGTAAAAGCCCATGTTGGTTCTATTATTACAAAACTAGAAGTTTCAGATCGTGTTCAAGCGGTTGTAAAAGCCCTTCAATTAAGACTTGTAAAATAATTTTAGATAACAACATTATTCTCAAAAAATTACCCGACCGTGTAATAGCGCAACTTATATTTTTTGTGGTAATTTATGCAATAACAAAATAAATTAAAATTTTATGGTACACAAAATGAACAGAAATATTATAGCCTTAATAGTTGTAATAGTGGCGACTGCGGTCGTTATTTATGGAAACTTTAATGTTCATTTTAATCTTTTTAATTCAATCATTTCAGTTCTTGTATTTTGGCTTTTATATGTACTAATGCTAAAAAATGATGAATTGAAGCAAGTAAAAGGGGAATATAAAAAACAAAAAGAACAATTGCACGATGTATTAGAATATTCGTCTAATTGGATTGCATACAAAGATTTAGACGGAAAAATTACAGGTTGCAACGATGTAGTTTGTAATTTCTTCAATCTTCCACGAAACGAAATCATTGGTCGCAATATGCTTGAATTCTTCACAAAAGAAGAAGCAGAAAAAATTGCTACTTACGAAAAGTTAGTAATAGAAACAAAAAAAACTGTTGATTACAACATGGAAATAAAAAAAAATGGAGATTTAGAATACTTCCATGTTATTAAATCACCACTTCTTGATGAACATGATAACGTTTGCGGGACTTCAACTATCTGTGTAAACACAACGGAATCAACATTTTCAACAAAAGTTAAAGAACTTTATACCGAGTCTTTAGCACATGATTTTAAAAACCCAATTTTAGCCCAATACAAAGCTCTTGAAGCTCTAAAATCAGGCATTTTAGGGGAATTAAATCCTGACCAAATGGAAATCGTACAACAAATTAGTAGCTCTTGCAAATTTGTTGAGCAAATGTTAAATGCTCAACTTTCAAATTTCAAATATAGTATGGTTTCTCACACTATAAATCCGGTTGATTTTGATTTATCTGATTTTATTGAAAACTATATTTATGACATAAAGCCAATGATTGACGGCAAATGCTTGACATTGGTAAATCAAGTTGAACCTAAAATAACGATAGTTAGCGACAAAGCACTCGTTACTAGAGCCATAATGAATGTAATCTTCAATGCGATTGCTCATTCTGCCGAAAATACAACCTTCTATTTGAGTGCTAAGGTAAAACACAATACGGTTGAGTTCTACATTGAAAACTATTGTGTAAAAGGACAATTCAACCAAGAAAGTTTGAATCAATTGTTTGAAAGATTTGCACTAGCAAGAGAAAGATTCCGTCAAGTTGGTGCAGGAATTGGTTTATACATCGTTAAAGAAATCGTAAAAGTTTTAGACGGTAACTTATATTTGAAGGTTCAAGACTCTGATTTAGAGCATTATGACAAGTTCCAAATCAAGTTTTCAATACCAAAGAATATTTCTTATTTAAAAGATAAATTCTTTAACTTTAAATAAATCCTGTTTTTATTGAGTTTTTACCAAATTTTGCTTCAATTCTATCTATTGAAGCTGATAGTTTTTCCAGCTTTTCGTTTTTAACCTCATCAAACAATCCCATTTGAACATTTTCTGTACAGTTCAAATTAGCAAGCCAAACGCCTGTTGAGCGGTACAACAAGTTTTTATCATAAATTTTATCGAACAGTTCAAATACAATCTTTGAAATTTCTAATTCAGAATTAGTTGAACCCGTAATACTTTTTTTATCAGAATAAACCACAAACTCGCTTGTTTTAAGCATTACACCGATTTGAGAAGTTTTACCGTTATGTTTGCGCATTTTTCTACAAGCATCTTTAATGTGGCGGTTTTACTCGTTTTTCAAAAAGTCAACATCATTTGTATTTGGTGCAAATGTACTTGTTTCTTGCAAAGATTTTGGTGCATCAGGAATATTTTTAATCTTGCTGATAGCTTCACCTAAAAGCTCGTGCTTTAATTCTACTGTTGTTATTGAAAATTTTTTCTTAAGCCATTCATCCTCACAATTTACAAATTCTTGACAGGTAATAATCCCCTCTTTATTCAGAGCAACCTTCATTCTGCGACCGATACCACAAATTTCATCAATATTTGTTTTGGGCAAAAGTTTTTTTAATTTTGATTTACCAATAAGAAAAATACCGCCCGTATTTTTTGCATAATCACTTGCAAATTTAGCCAAAAGTTTCGTTGTGCTAACTCCAATAGAAACAGGTATATCCACCTCGTCTAAAATTCTTTGACGTAACATCTTTGCTAAACCATAATAGTTAGTTTTATATAATTTACACAAACCGGTAAAATCAACAAAACCTTCATCAATAGAACAAATTTCAACATTAGGGCTAAAATCTTTTAGAACTGCCATTACACGTTTTGAATATTCGCGGTAAATCTCGTGGTGACAGTCAATGTAAGTCACTCCTTTAAAATCTCGTTTTGCAAGATAACAAGGGTGCCCCATTGGAATCCCCATCTTTTTCGCTTCTTTTGAACGAGACAAAATGCAACCGCCAACACCACCAATGACACAAACCGGTTTACCCTTTAATTCAGGATTTTCAGCCTGTTCACAAGATACAAAAAATGAATCACAATCTATTAGTGCAAAAATTTTTGACATAATTAAATTATACAATTTTTCTAAAATTAATACAACACAACTTTTTTATGTTAAAATTTACCTATAATAAAACAAGAAGGAATATTTGATGAAAATAGCAATTATTTATATTGGAATAGGTAGATATACAGTATTTTGGGATGAATTTTACAAATCTTGTGAAAAGAATTTTATTAGAAATGCTGAAAAACATTATTTCTATTTTACAGACTCAAAAGAATATAAATCTGACGACAAAATCACAATTATTCCGCAAGAAAATCTTGGTTGGCCTTTAGTGACTTGCCTTAGATACAAATTTATTAATACAATAAAAGACTCACTAAAAGACTACGATTATATTTTCTTCTTTAACGGCAATTATGAAGTATATAGTGAAGTTACAGCAGAAGAATTTTTACCAACTGATAAAGAAGGCGGTTTAATAGCCTTAAAACACAACTACAACAAATATAAAAAGCCAAATGATTTTCCTTGGGAAAGAAACCCTAAATCAACCTCATACATTCCTTATGGAACAGATTCTTTCTACTTCCAAGCCTGCTTATGGGGCGGAAAAACACCTCAGGTGCTTCAATTGGTTGAAGATTGTGAAAAAATGATGGATGAAGATTTGGCTAATGATATTGTTCCAATCTTCCACGATGAAAGTTTGTTTAACAAATATATGCTTGATAAAAAGCACAAAACATTAGGTTACGAATACGGCTTTGTTCCTGAAGGAAAACCTTTCTGGAAATATTTGGGCGTAAAAATGACACAACGTCCAAAATCTTGGAAATACGGCGGTGTTGATTGGTTAAGAGGTTTGACAGACAAAAAACAAAACTTCTTTAGCTATATTTTAGAAAAATTACATTTAACTAGAAAGTAGAGAGCAAAATGTCCATTACTTCAAACCTAAAAACACATATAGCTAGAGCAACAGGTAAGTATTTTAACTACTTCACCTCAAACTCTTATAAATTCCTATCTAACGATTATAACAATCCTGTTGATATGGATATTTACACTGTAGCTTTCAATAACGAAAGAACTATTGAATATCAAATTAAACTTTTTGCAAAATTTGTTAGAGGTACTTATAGATTCATAGTTTGCGATAATTCGTCAGATAACGATATAGCTCAAAAAATTCAAAATATTTGTGAAAGTAACAATATTTCATATTTTAGACTAAATCAACACATCAAAATTTCACCTTCAATGTCGCATGGTTTAGCTTTAAATTGGATTTATTATAATATTGTGAAAGAAAGAAAAAACAACTTCTGTTTTATTGACCACGATTTGTTCCCGATAAAAGAATTTAACATTAATGATTTTATGACAGACAAGTTCTATGGATTATTAAAAGAACGTGAAAACGGCAAACTTTGGTATATATGGCCTGGGTATATTTTCTTCAATTTTAATTTTATAAATTCATACAACGGTGTAAGTTTTGCAACCTGCAAACGCTGTGATACAGGCGGTCAAAATTATCACGTTATATACAAAAACTTTGATAAAAATGCTATTAAATTTGCAAAATCTAAAACTGTAAAAATCTTACCAGATGAAAATGTAAAGGAAAATGTCCCTCAATTATGTACAATTGACTACTTTGATGATTGTTGGCTACATACAATTGCAGCTTCAGGTTGGGTTGACATATCAACTAAAAATAAACTAGTAAGCCAAAAATTAGAAGAATTATTAAACAATTAAAATATAAAACGCATAGGATAAAATGGAAAAGATGGATTTAGAGAAAAATTATGACGCAGTAATTTGCGTAGCACAAAAGGATATATGGAATTTAGAAAACGTTATTAAAAGAGTTTTAGCAAACTCTGGTTGCAAAAGAGTAAAAGTTATTTCTAACGCAAAACCTGAAAACTTAAACGTAGATTACGATTACATTAATGAAAATGAAGTATTAGAAGGCTTATCATTTAAAGCAATCGAAGAATATTTCAACACTAGAAACGTAAAACCTTCTCGAGTTGGCTGGTATTTACAACAGTTTTTAAAAATGGCTTATTGCTACAAAAGCGAATATGACAACTACCTTCTTTGGGATGCTGATACATTAATGTTAAAACCTATCAAATTCTTTGATGAAGAAGGAAGATTATATTTAGATAATTCTAGAATATTTGAAGATAAAGTGTTTAACGACACTGTTTTAAAAGTTTTAGGTTACCCTAAAGAACGTAAAGAAACATACATAACTGAACACATGATGATTGATAAAGTTTGTATGGAAAAACTTTTAGAAACAGTTGCAAGCAAGCATAACTGCGAAATT